>JAADYV010000221.1 GCA_010092855.1 Chloroflexota bacterium
TAAGGCGGGAGTCAGGCAACTATGTTTCAATTTGCACAACGCCGTAAGTTCTACTTTTTGCTGTCGGCCTGCATCATCCTTCCTGGCGTGCTGGCGATGGTCTATTCAACCATCACCATTGGTTCGCCAGTGCGTCTCAGCATCGACTTCACCGGTGGCACACTGATCGAAGTGCCACTGGTAACGGATGTCGGTGAGCAGGAAGTGCGTGACACGTTAGAAGACCTTGGCGTCGACGACTCGGTAGTTCAGGAGCTAAACCCCAAAACCATCGAGACCGAGCTTGACGAGGCGGGCAGTCGCTGGCAAATCACTGTCCCGGACACGACAGGGTTGGATCGCCAGGCACCCGCCGATGCGCTGCGTGCCTACTTGCTCGATTCCGAGGCGCTGCCTCCTGTTTTCGAGACGACCATAACTGGACCCACCGACGGTGAAACTGACGAGGCTGACGTTGAGGTACCTGAACCAGACAACGCTGAAGAAGGCGAACTCCAACCGGCGATATTCGAGGTGTTCCCAGAAGAGGGCGGGTTACAGGTTTTTGTCGGGTTCGCCGACGACGTGGAGAACGAAGACGCCGTCCGTGAGGAGCTCGAGAACTTTGGGCTGGAAACGCGCAATTTTGCTGCTGCCCCGATCTCCATCGAGACCGTGGCAAGTTCGGAAAACGCCGACCTCCTACTCCAAATAACCGAAGCCGCCAGCATCTGGCAGATTATCGTTCAGGATGCCGATCTGCTGAAGTATTATTTGATCCACTCTGAGGACTTGCCTGCGCTGTGGTCACCCACCAGTGAAGAAGACGATCCGTTCCGCCAGGATTCGATCGTTGCCACCGCGAATGCCGATGGGCAGATCGTGCTGGATGTGTCGTTCGAGAGCGACGTCGAGCAAGCCGTGATAACGTCTGCCCTGGCAGCGTCCGGTCTGGAGGGCTTCGCCTTCGAAAGCGCTAAACCACTCACAGCCCAGGCGGGCAGTCGCTGGCAGATCCGCATGGAAGAGATGGACAGCGCCGAACTGGACCAGCTTATCGAAGACTTGCAGTCGCCGGACCGTCTGGGGGCGTTCTGGTCGCCCGAACCGCTCAAGGCCGACCCGGAACGTAATGCTGTCGCGGCGAAGGAAACCGTCTCTGCCACCGTTGGGCGCGAAGTGACCCGCGCGGCGTTCCTTGCAACAATGGCTGTCGCCGTGATCGTGCTGGGCTTTATTGTGTTTGCGTTCCGCCGCGTACCGCAGTCGTTCCGCTATGGGGCCTGCGCCATCATCGCCATGTTCCACGACTTGCTGGTGACGATGGGCGTCATGTCGTTCCTGGGGCTGCTGTTTGGCTGGGAAGTGGATGCGCTGTTCCTGACCGCGATCCTGACGGTGGTCGGTTTCTCCGTGCAAGACTCCATCGTGGTGTTCGACCGCATCCGCGAAAACATTCCGAAGTATCGCGGCGAAGACTACGAGGTCATCATCAATCGCAGCGTGCTGGAAACCATCCACCGTTCGCTGGCGACGCAGCTTAACGCGATCTTCGTGCTGGTGGCGATCTTGCTGTTCGGCGGCGAAACCATCAAGCAGTTCATCGCCATCATGTTGATCGGTCTGATGAGCGGTACCTACTCGTCGATTTTCAACGCGGTGCCGCTGCTGGTGGCCTGGGAAAAGGGCGAAATCCCCTTTGTCAACCGGGAAGCCAAGCGCCGCCGCCAGGAAGAACAAGAACAGATCGAAGGCGAGGCGGCCCAGGTCGCTTCTTCGTAGCCTTTCCAGCAGGAAAAGTATCAGAGGGGTGTAATGCGCAGACCCAATTTTGCGCCGCTACACCCCTCTGCTTGTTTTGACAAAACCCAACACTTAATCAAAACTTCTCTTGTGAAGTAATTATCTAAATTGACATGATAATATTCAGAACATATACTGATAAATTGAAAACGGTAGCCACCTTCTCGTAGCCGCTATCCGCAAGTTTGACCCTCGTATGCTACCGTGAACTGGAGCCGCATTGTGTCTCACGCCGAACAAATGAAAGCTCTCGTCAACGACCTGTTTTATGAGTCCTGGGACGGAAACCTGGGTGCTATGGAAGAACACCCAGGTTTGCACGACATCATTCCGTTTCTTGAGCACATGATGGACGCCATGACCGACGCCGAGTACGAGATCAAAGAGCAGTTGGTTGATGGAAACTGGGTGGTAACGCGCTTCGAAACAGAAGCGACCCACAGCGGTGAGTTCATGGGGCTGCCGCCCAGTGGCGAACGAGTGCGTATGGAAACCATCGTGATGCACCAGGTTGTTGACGGGATTATTGTCCAGCAGCACTCACAAGGTGGTTTTATTACCTAACCTTGTTGCTCACAAGCATATCGGGGCACGTCGCGCGATGTGCCCCGGTTAAGCTTATGTTTCACTTGCGTTATGAACCCATGTTTTGCATAAACGTAGCAAAATCTCGCAGCGCTGCAAGATGTTCATCGACTGAGGCAAACTGATTGCCCATTGTATTCAACGCAATGTGTGTTGCGCCGAGTTTTCGCCAACCAGTTACATAAGATTCCCATTTGGCGCGTGGCTGCCGGTTCAGGTTTATTCGCACATCAATGCCCAGCTCGGTTGGGCTGCGTCCCGCTTCTGCAAAATAGCGGTGAATATTCTCAATGATCGGTTCCGCCTGGGCAGGAGCCATCGACGCCGGAATCCAGCCCGCCCCATAACGTGCCAGACGTCGCAGGACAGGGTCCGCGCCGCCACCAAACCACACTGGAATCGGGCGTTGCACTGGCAGCGGATTGAGCCCCATCGCGTGGATCGTATGAAACTCACCCTCGAACGTGACCAGTGGTTCTGACCACAGCGCCCGCATCACGCGCACCTGTTCCGCGCTGCGCCATCCCCGCGTGCGGAAGTCAAAGCCCTGCGCTTCCATCTCAGCCCGGTTCCAGCCCACACCCACGCCCAACCGCAGCCGCCCCCCAGAAAGCACATCCAGTGCCGCCGCCTGTTTGGCCACCAGGACCGCGTTGCGCTGCGGCAGGATCAGGATACCGGTCACGAATGACAGTCGCCGCGTGATCCCGGCCATGAAACTGAACAGCACAAACGGTTCGTGAAACGCATCCTGGTCCGTGTACACGAACCGCCGATCGGGATAGGCGGTTGGATCGGCTCCAATGACGTGGTCGTAGGCCAGCACGTAGTCGACCCCCATTTCTTCCAGCGCCAGCGTGTACTCACGGATCGCGCCCGGATCGTCCCCGATTTCCGTTTGCGGGAAAACCGCGCCGATTTTCAGTGGTGTCATGCTTTTTTACTCCCGTCCAAACTGGCGCGCTAAATCGTCGCCACTGATGTGCACCATCGTCGGATTGCCGTCCGGGTCCACCAGCGGACTGGCGCAGCGCTCCAACTGCTGGATCAGCCCCTGCATCACGTCGGTGTCCAGCATCTCGCCGGCCTTAATGGCAGCCAGTTTGCTCAAACGGTGGATCAATCGCTCCGCCTGACGGTTGGGATCGCCTTGCAGTTCGCGCGCCAGCACATACAACACATGCTCCAGTTCCTGGCCCACCACGTTTGCTGGCACTGCCCGCACGCGGAAAGTGCTGCCCCCAAAAGGCTCGATCTCGAAACCAAAGACCGCCAGCGCCTCCAGCCCATTTTCAAGCGTCCGGGCCAGGTCCGGCGGCAGCTCGACCGTCACCGCCCGGTGTGTTTCGCGCTCGAACTTCTCACCCGTCTCAAACTGCTCGGTGATAGCCTCTAACAAGATGCGGTGATGGGCCGCGTGCTGGTCGATCAGGTACAACCCGGCGGGGCCTTCTGCCACGATGTAGGTGACGCCGATTTGCCCGATTACGCGCAGGATCGGCAGCGTGCGCGGACGTGCAGGTCGTTCCGGTCCAGCGGGAATGTCACTATCCATCTCGCTGGCGCGAGGGTAGCGCCCCGGATCGGGTACTGCCATGTCCAGTTGGAGTTGTTCTTCGCCGGGCACTATCGGGCGTGGTGGCGGACTCCACGCATTGGCATAGCCTGTGCCGGTATAGTCGCTGGCCGGGTCCTCGTGCGAGATAGCGACCCGGACCGCGCGTTGTATGGCCGTAAACACCGCATCCTGGTAGCGGAAACGCACCTCGGCTTTGGTTGGATGCACGTTGACGTCCACGTCTTCCGGCGGCAGCGTGATCAGCAGCACCGCCAGCGGATAGCGTCCATTGGGCAGTAGAGTCTGGTACGCCTGCACCACCGCATACGTCAACCGCTGATCCACTATCGCCCGACCATTGACGAACAGCACAATGTGCGTCCGGTTGGAACGGCTCAGGTTGGGTACTGATGTGAAACCATAGACCTCTACCGGCGGCAGGTCCGGGCGCGATGGCGGCTGCGGGTTGACCTCCACCATCTCGCGGAACACGTCCAGCCCCAACACGTCTACCAGCACATCTGCCAGGTCGCCGCTGCCCGTACTGTGGAACTGCTCGCGGTCGTCCTGCACCAGCCGGAAACGCACATCCGGGTAGGCCATCGCGTAGCGGGTCACCAACTGGTTGATGTGCTTACGCTCCGTGCTTTCTGCTTTCATGAACTTCAACCGCGCCGGGGTGTTAAAAAACAGGTTCTCCACGCTGATCACCGTCCCGGCTGGCGCGCCGACAGGCCGCTCGGACCGCAGGTCCCCGCCTTCCAGCACCAGTTCGACCCCGGCCTGTTCTTCGCGGTGCCGCGTCACCATCGTTGTCCGGCTTACCGACGCTATGCTGGCCAGCGCTTCTCCCCGGAAACCCAGCGTTTGCAGCTGATCCAGGTCGTCAATGGTCTGCAGCTTACTGGTCGAGTGGCGTGCGAACGCAAGCGAAGCCTCTGCTGCCGGAATCCCGATGCCATCATCGCTTACGCGCAGCAGTCGTTTGCCACCTTCGCGTACCTCGACCACCATCGACGTTGCTCCGGCATCTAGCGCATTTTCGATCAATTCCTTAACAACTGAGGCCGGGCGCTCGACGACTTCCCCCGCCGCGATCTGCGCCGCTACGACCTCTGGCAACACCCGAATAGGCATCTTGCACCTTGCTCCCCGATAGATACAACAAACCCCGGTCGGGCCGGGGCATGGTCAACAGTGAAAAAACGAGCTTAGGCGGTCACTCGGCCACCGCCGACTCGGTCCCAATTGACTCGGACCCGATTATGTTTTCGCCTGCCAGCGGAATGGCGAGGAAGAACGAGCTCCCTTCCCCTTCCTGACTCTGCACCCAGGCATCGCCGCCGTGCCGCTGCGCTACGTTTTTGACGATAAACAGGCCCAAACCGCTGCCCTTGACGCGCTTCCATTCCTTGCGATGGATACGCACGTTGCGCTCGAAGAGCTTCTCCTGGTCTTCCAGGCTGATACCGTACCCGTTATCGGTCACCGCAAACACCAGGTCGTTGCCGTTCAAGGACACCGAAACCCGGACTTTCCCGCCTTCGGGGGTGTATTTGACGGCATTTTCAACCAAGTTAGTGAAGGCGCTGGACAGCATGGCCTTGTCGACGTTGACAATCGGGATGCCGTCCGCGATATCGTAGGAGATGGCCAGCGATTTCTTCTCGGCAGCTTCGGCCAGGCCGGCAACAGCTTTCTGCACCACTTCGAATACGTCGCACTGTTCACGCAAAAGTTCGTAGTTCCCGGTCATGGGGTCGAGCTTCCCGGCCTCTAAAATCTTCTCGACCATGTCCGACATCTGAACCACGCCCACCGCGATCTTGTAAACAAAATCGTTTTGTTTCTCATTCAGCTCCCCAACCATGCCCAGCATGTCAAGATAACCTTTCATGAACGTCAGCGGCGAGCGCATATCGTGCGACACCGTGCTGAGGAAGTCGCTCATGTTATCGTTCAGGCGCTTGAAATGCGAGATGTCGCGCAGCACCAGCACCCAGCCGGTCATCTCGCCGCTTTCGGTCCGGATTTCGGACACGCTGGGCGAATACGTGCGCCCGTTGGCGGCGGTATAATCCATGATATTGGGCTGTTCGTCTTCTTGCAGCAGGTCCAGAATTTCGGGGATCGACACTACCTGTTCGATTTGTTGTCCGATGGCATCATCGTCGGAAATGCCGAACATCTCTTGCGCGGCGGGGTTTACCAGTTGCAGGCACTGTTCGCGGTCTACCACCAGCACTGGGTCAGGTGTACTGGCCAGGATCGCGGCCAGCCATTCGCGGCGCTTGCGCGCGGCCTCGAATGAGCGTGCATTGGCGATAGCAATGGCGGCCTGTCCCGCCAGGATCGACAAAAACGTTCGCTCGGCGGCATCAAATGTGTGCGCCGCCTGGAACCCCAGCCACAATACCCCGTGCAGTGTCTGGTGGGCCGTGAGCGGCAGGGCGATCACACTGACCAGGCCTGGCGGCAGCAAGTCGGGCTGGTTGGCTGGCGAAATCTCGACCTCGCCATGTTCGGCCACCAGGTCCACAATCGAGACGTCTGCCGATGCTGTTTCTTCAGCCTGGTCACCGATGGTGAACGTTTGCCATCGGCCACCGGCTCCTGTCAACAGCAGGCGAACGCTGTCAGCATTTAGCGCCCGGTCAATCCCCCCCAGGATGTGCGGAATAGTTTCGCTGAGGCCCACGCTTCTGGCAATATTGCGCGTGACGTTGAGCAGAAGCTCTTGCTGTTCGACGTAGCGGTTAAGTTGGGTTTGTGACTCTTCAGGATTCATCTATAGATTACTCACTTCATCGAAATCCCTGGTCCAACGATGCGCAGGCCAGCATCAACCTTTGGCTGTGCGAATTATATCACCACCCCCTGGCGTAAGCAATCTCGCACGCGCCCGACGCGGCGGTGCCATGTGTGCGGGTTGCGCTTCCGCCAGCTTGGTTCGCGACTCTTGCTGCAACCTGTCGACTATGCTAAACTGCGAAAGAGAATGAACCATTGCGACAGTTCTGGAAATTTCGCGCGTTACCTGAAATGGTGATCCTTGCATGGCGGAACAAATTCTGATTGTTGACGACGATCTTGACAGCCTGAAACTCATTGGCTTGATGCTGCAGCGCCAGGGATACGAGATTATCGTAGCCAATAGCGGGCAGCAAGCCCTGGCCAAAGCGGAGAGCGACCTGCCCGACCTCATCATTCTTGACATTATGATGCCGGACATGGATGGCTACGAAGTATGCCGCCGTCTGCGTCGCGAAACCAACACTCAGGCTATTCCGATCATTATGTTCACCGCCAAGACGATGGTGGACGATAAGGTCGCCGGGTTCGAGGCTGGGGCCGACGATTACCTGACCAAACCCACTCACCCGGCAGAACTGGCATCGCGGGTCAAAGCGGTGCTGGCGCGCAGCGCTGCCCAGCGGCGTCCCAGCGGTGATCAGGCTATGACGGTCGGGTTTATGGGCGCAAAAGGTGGCATCGGTACCACCACGCTGGCGATGAACATCGCGGCGGCCATGGCCCAGGACGAGTCCGCGATTCTGGCCGATTTTCGGATGGGACAGGGCACGCTGGGGCTGGCCCTGGGGTTTGGGCGGTCAACCGGCATGGCCAACCTGCTCTCGCGGCCTACTGCCGAGATAACAGCCCGTGCCGTCGAAAACGAGCTCGTCACCCACAGCAGCGGCCTGAAATTGCTGCTGTCCTCCGTGCGCCCCAAAGAAACCCTGCTTAATGTTTCACCTGATACCGCCGCAATGATCGTGCGCCACCTGCGCGCGTTGGGACGCAGTGTCCTGCTCGACCTGGGCGCGGGTCTCAACCGCTTGACGGCGCGCTTGTTGCAAGAACTGGACCAGTTGACCCTCGCGGTTGAGCCGAACCGCGTCTCGCTAACGATGGCGCGCAATATTCTGAACGAGTTGGAACAGGGCGGCCTCGCGCATGGGCGCGTGAAGGTAGTCCTGATCAATCGCACCCAGTCCAGTCTACAGATTCCCTGGCAGGAAGCCGAACAACTTATCAACCACGAGATGACGGCCATCATTTCTCCAGCCCCTGAATTGGCGTTCCAGGCTGCCGAAGCGGGTTTCCCCATTATTCTCTTCCAACCCAACTCGATTGTGGCCAACCAGTTCTCCAAGCTGGCCGAGGAGATGAATGCCCGGCGCGGCGTTTAGGTCTCGCGCTTGGTCCAGGTGATGTGTATGTGTTGGCGGCTGGCTTCCCAGCCGTCGTTTTTGTTTCCGATACACTCCATTTTGCGGAAGCAGTTAGCGGCAAACTGATGGATTATGATGTATAGTTGACCCATGAGCACAGATGCACAGTCAATGGGACAATTACTGCAAGCTGCCCTAGATATTTTACGCGGGGCTGAATATCTGGTAGCGCTTACGGGAGCTGGCATCAGCACCCATTCAGGCATACCTGATTTTCGCAGCCCGCACTGTGGCCTGTGGGAGCGGGACAACCCAGCAGAAGTCGCCAGCTTGTACGGATTCAGGTACTATCCTGAGCGCTTTTATAACTGGATGCGCCCGTTGGCACACCAGATTCTGGATGCGATACCCAATCCAGCGCACGAGGCATTAGCCCACCTGGAATCCCAGGGCCGCCTTAAGAGTGTTATCACCCAAAATATTGACATGCTGCACGCCAGCGCTGGTTCCCAAACCGTCTATGAATTGCATGGGCATTTGCGCGAAGTGACCTGCATCCACTGCTTTCAGACCTATCCGGCAGAGGCCGTGTTGTTGGAATACCTGGAGACAAACAAGCTCCCGCTGTGTTCCGCGTGCGGGCATGTGCTCAAACCGAACGTGATCCTGGTAGGCGAGCAGTTGCCGGCCCAGGCGTTGACGGCTGCCCGCCGCGAAGCCCAGCGCTGCGACGCGATGTTGATCATCGGCTCATCCTTGGAAGCATACCCGGCAGCGCAGCTTCCCTTAATCGCCCGGCAGAACGACGCTGCCCTGATCATCGTCAACCTGACCGCAACCCCGATCGACACTCATGCCCAGGTAGTGATTCACGATGACGCGGTGCTGGTTCTGCCCCAACTTGTCGCTGCTCTAGAGAACGAGTGAAGCCCATGACCGTTCAAGACAACTCACCCGAAAGCGTGTCCTTCGACAGTTATCGCCAACTGTTGTCACGCTATGAACGCTTGTTAGAAATCAGTCGCCAGCTCAACTCGACCCTGGACCTCGGCACGCTTTTGAACCTCATCACGGGGGCTGCCACCGAGCTGACCGATACGGAGGAAGCATCGATCTTACTTATCGATCCCTCGTCCGGCGAACTGCGCTTCGAAGCTGCGTCCAACATGACCCCCGGTATGATGGCCGCGATTCCCGTACCCATGAGTGGCAGCATCGGCGGTTGGGTGGCCACCCATGGGGAAATCCTGATTGTAGAAGATGCCAGCCAGGACTCGCGCTGGTTCGGCAATGTGGACAAGACGATCCAGTTCGAAACACGCAACCTGATCGCTGTGCCCATGAAAGCGCACAACCGCGTCATTGGTGTGTTGGAAGCCGTCAACCGCCGTGATAACCAACCCTGGACCAAGGACCATATCAACACGCTCGTCGCTTTGGCGAACCAGGCCGCAATCGCCATCCAGAACACGCGCCTTTTCCAGCAAAGTGACTTTATCGCCGAGATGGTGCACGAACTGCGGACGCCGCTGGCTGCGCTCCGGGCCAGTACCGCGCTGCTGCTGCGTCCCAAACTGCCCGACGACCGCCGCCAGGATATCATCGTCACCATGCAGGAAGAAACCGAACGGCTGACGGCCATGACTACTGCGTTTCTGGACCTTGCGCGCCTGGAGTCGGGGCGCACACGGTTGGAGATGGAAGTTTTTGGCATCTTTCGTTTGATCGCGGAATGTGTCGAAGTGGTTGCCCCGCAGGCTTCCGAGCGCGGCATCCAGATTGAGGTTATTGGCGAGAACCACGAAACAGAAGCGGACTGGAATAAGATCAAACAGGTGATGCTCAACCTGCTGACCAACGCCATCAAGTATAATCGCGAGAACGGCCACATCTACTGCCGGGTTGAGTTGTGCGAAGATACCGGCGACTGTTCCCCGGAACACATGCTGCTCAGTGTGCAGGACACCGGCTACGGCATCAGCAAAGAGGACCAGCCGCACATCTTCGATAAGTTCTATCGTGTAGCGGATATGGCAGGCTATACGACGGGTACCGGCCTGGGACTGTCAATTGCTTTTCGTATCGTGCAGGCGCATGGCTGCGAAATGACCGTCACCAGCGAGGTCGATGTGGGGACGACGTTTAGTTTCACACTGCCGCTAGCCGAACGTGCCCCCGAACATCCAATGCCCGGCAGCATGGAGTTGACGCCCCGCGAATAAGTGCGCTGGGGTTGACTACGCTGCCTGTAAGGCTGTCCCGCTATCTCCTATGGCGTCAGCAGCACTTTCAGCACGCCGGGCTGCGCCGCGTATGAAAACGCCGCAACGGCCTGAGTCAGTGGAAACTGTTTTTCAATCAATGTGTTTACTTCAATTGTACTTTGTAACATAAGTCGCAAGGCAGCATCAAATGGCCCGCAGCGGCTGCCCACCACACGAATCTCGTCAACTGCAATACGGGTCAGGTCGGTTTCGGGTAGGCCGCGATATGTGCTCTTCAGCACAATCGTGCCGCGTGGCCGCACGAGGTCCAGCGCCGCCGCGAAACCTGCTGCGTTTCCAGTACAGTCCACGACTACATCTGCCATGTTATCTGGGACCTCGTGGCGTTCGGCGCTTCGAATGCCTAGTTCGGACAGCAGACGCGCTTGCCGTTCGCGCCGCACAATCACTGTCAACTCAACGCCCGTCCGGTTAATCACTTGCGCGGCTAGCAGCCCTAACTTCCCCGCACCGATCAACACAACGCGATCACTGGGATTGATGTGCATCACCTCGAGAATCTGGCACGCTGCGGCCAGCGGTTCGGTGAATACAGCCACTTCGTCCGGGATCGCGTCCGGTACGGCATAGAGGTTGCGAACCGGCAGCCGGAAGGCGTCGGCAAACACGCCATCGTAATTCATGATACCCAACGTGCGCCGGTTGCGGCAGTGGGAGCGCAGCCCACGCACGCACATATCACAGGCTCCGCACGTTATATTGATGCTGCCCACCACGCGCCGCCCTACCCATTCTCTCGGACCTGTTTCCACATCGCCCACAAACTCGTGACCCAGCGTGCCCCGAAAGCCCTTGTACCCTTGCATCAACTCCAGGTCGGTGTTGCAGATGCCCATCAGCCGAGGCCGGATCAAAACCTCGTTCGCCGCCGGGGTTGGGCGTTCCAGCTCTGCCACTCGCAATTCACCATCGAAAATGACCGCGCGCACTGTTAAAATCCTTCCCCGGTTAACGTATAATGGTTGAGTTTACCATTCACTGCGCGAACTGGCGCAATCTCTGTGTGCAATCTCACCGCTGCGTTACAATGGTGCGGCGTTCGAAAGGAGTTCGAGTCATGATTACCCGGCGCGTTCTGCTGCTACTGATGGTCCTGGGCCTGCTGCTGGCAGCGTGTGATGATGAAACAGCCATCGATTTCAAAAACAACAGTGAGTGTGGTTCAGCGGATGTTACGCTGGTCAATACGACCACAAATGCAGCGCGTGAAATCCGCATTCCCCAAGGCGAATCCATAAAGGTCGAGGTCGGACACGGGATCGAGTATGCCTACTTGGTCGAGTACCCCAGCCCGCCACCGAACGTGAATTGCTACCCGCTAGAAGGCACGATAGAGCTTACGCGAGAGCGGCAAACAGCGACCGTCAACCTGGAAAGCGCAACGCCTACACCGCTGCCCTGATCCATGTTGCTCTCTGGAAATAGCTACCCCGCCATTTTGTGACGGGGTTGGTAACACCTGGACAGCGTCGATGTACGGGGCCAACGAATACACTTAGCTATTGGCCACCTTCCCAACCGCGCCAGGTGAAGGTCTGCGAGGCAGTAACCGGGCTGATTGGGTGCAGCAGGCCATCACCGGCCACGCGCACCACCGCCACCTGCCAGACGAACACGTGTGCCTGGCCATCGGCGGGCAGATAGGCGTCCGGCAGGTCAACCGAAAGCTGGCGGGTGATAGTGTCAAACGACGTGCCGGTGGTCTGGTCTTGCAGCGATACGAGGTAATATTCTCCTTCGTCCAGCAGCCCCACGGTGACCCACGTCAGGCGCACCGGCCCCGCCACACTTGAATTGTGCGGCGGGTACACTGGCTCCGGAGGACGATGGGTTGGCGTGGGCGTGGATGTTTCGTTACCGGTAAGGGTGGGCGTCACAGTGGGCGGCGGCGGTGGCGCAGGCACGTTGATCTGCTGGCCGATGGACAGCGTAGGGGGACGCGGGCAGTAGAAGTTATCGCCTTCCAACACGCACCCGCTGCAATCCAGGCCTTCGGGCAGCGGATTGATTTCGCACAGCAATCGCATCGAGGTATCGAACTCAAACGACAGTCCCAGCAGTGTATCCCCGGCCTGAATTTCGTAGGTTTCTACCGCAAACTGCGGCCCGGACATGGTGGCCAGCAGCATGGGCGGCGCGCTGGTTGCCACCGCCGTTTGCGTCAGGTCAGCGCCGACCTGCGTTGGCGTGGCGGTCGGACGTGGAATCTGGAGTTCAGCTCCCGGCGACAGCGCACTACACCGAATGCTGTTCAGGTCCTCGATTGCCCCCAGCACCGCCAGGTCGTTGTGCCCGTAGTTGAGCGCGATACTGATGCACGTTTCGCCCTCAGCGACGCGGTGCACAAATGGCCCCGGCGTGTTGGTGGGCAGCGGCGTGCTGGGCGGCGGACCAGGGGTGGGACTCAACGTCGGCGTGATAGTCGGTGGCAGCGTGGGCGATGGCCCCTGTGCCCATGTATAACGGCCATAACTGCCCGGTTCCGGCTGCCCGGCCAGGCTGTTCGATACCATGCCTAATAGGCCTACAGTCGCCATCAAGCTCAATATCACCACATACCGGTTCTTGATCATACGACTTCCTCCTCAGTGCCAATTCGTTACCACCATCATTCGCTTAACAGACTGCGCCAAATCACCCTATCATCGGCTGTCCCACGTAAACTGCTGAACTGGGGTCCGGTGTTCCTCGGCAATCACGTTAAACTGGTCGTCAATCGTTGCCACCGCGATGGACCATTCAAACGTGTGGGGTTCGCCGTCGGCGGGCTGCCAACCGTCTGGCAGCACAAACATGGTATCTGCCACCAGCTCGGCATTCTCTTCGTCCAGGTCCATGTCCATCACCCGTACCAGGTAGCGCTCATTCGGGCCCAACGTCCCGGTGCCTCCCCAGCGCAACGTTACCCGCTCGTCGGCGAAGAAATGTGCTTCGTTGGGTGGCCGCAGCGTATACGGCGCATTAAAGACAGGGGTAGCGGTTGGCGTGGGCGTCAGCGTTCCGGCGGGTGTAGGCGATA
This sequence comes from Chloroflexota bacterium, assembly GCA_010092855.1. Classification (GTDB taxonomy): domain Bacteria; phylum Chloroflexota; class Anaerolineae; order Aggregatilineales; family Aggregatilineaceae; genus TC-15. Next base: position 13,405 of record JAADYV010000221.1, read on the forward strand.
GTGTCGGTGTGGGAAGCGGGACCGGGACGCGCATCCGCATGTTTTCGTACAGCATCACGTCGCAGTTCTGCCCACCGAACTGCTTACCAAAATCACACTGGTAAAACGGCACTTCCGGGTTAAGCTGCGACAAGGTTTGTGCACTGGTTTCGTAGATGGCGATGATGTCATACAGCGTCTGGCCTTGCTGGACGGTATGCCAGGCCTGTCCCGGACGCAGGGTGGGCTCAATGTTGGCATACATCGCTAGCGCATCCGGCGTGCCAAACTCGTTGACCGCCACCGTCAAGGCACTTGCCACCTCGACACCTTCCCCCGACGGGACGAAGCTGGTGTCCGCTGGCGGCGCTAGTGGTTCCGGCCAGGGGATTTCGACGGTTTGCCCGATCTGCAGTTCCGCTGCGCTGTCCATGTTGTTCAGCCGCAGAATCTCATCGACCAATGCCGTGTCATAGCTTTCATACTGGCAGCGGAAGATCAATGCAGATAGTGTGTCACCCTCTCTGGCTTGTTGGAGGCACATTTCTGGGCGCGGGGTTTCGGTAGGTGGCCCCGGTGTGACCGTAGGCATGGACGGCATGGCATCGAGCGCAGGACCTCCGGCGGGTGTCTGTGATACAAAACCACCCGCGTCAAGCGCAGGTTCACCGGCAGGTGCTTGTGTAACGAAGCCACCGGTTTCCAGCGCCAGGTCGGATGGCACTTGCCGGTTGGCATCCTGGGTCAACTGGTTCCAGTATCCAGCGCCGCGCGTGGTCGCCGTCGGCGGTGCGGTGGCTCCCGACTCTGAGTCCTGCGCCGCAGCGGATGCTCCCAGCGCAGAATCTGGCATAAGCTCCTGTGTTTGCACCTGGCTGTTGACACCCTGTTCGCCGTCGTTAGCGTCATCAGTGGACATGCGCCCTAACAGATATCCGATTCCGACACCGAACGCCAGTGTCATCACCACCACCGCCACCATGACCAAGCGCCACATGCGTCCCATCAGGTCCCCAGCATACAGGTCATCATCTCCAGCGGCAGGATCATAGCGTGGGCGTGGCGGCGGGACGTGGTTCACGGTGACGGTCGGCGCAGCTTGGCCGGGCAGAATGGCTCCACAGATCGAGCAGTTGCTCGCCGACACTGGCTGGATCGAGCCACAAATAGGACATTGTTGTGATGGCCGCATTTTGTTCATATTACCATTACGTCGCTTTCCCTACCTGTTTGTTGTTGCGCGCCGCATTATACCAGGATCGCGCCGCTTGCCCACCTGCGCTTTGTCTACGCTCAGGTATGTCCGGCGATGGGATGTTTCCGGTCTGGGTATGGTGCTTTCTTCAAATTGTGTTAACATTCAGGCGATCCTAACAATTCCTACCACATCGAAAGGTCCGAAATCCCATGCGCGTTGTCGTTAACGAAGCGCACATTCAACGCAATCGCACGATCTCCCACGTCTTGTTTTTCGTCAGCTTGGCCGGTATGGTCGGGGGCTTTATCTACACTTGGTCCAGCAACAACTCTTCGGCCAGCCAGATCAGCTGTATGATCCTGCCGCTTCTCTTGTTTCTGACGCTTACGTCGGTGCGGATGGCCAATGCCTGGATTCGAGAGCCACGACCGAACGATGTTCTTGAAGATGCGCTCAAGGGGCTGGGGCAGAAGTACAGCATCTTCCACTACCTGTTCCCCGCACCGCATGTGCTGATCGGCCCAGAAGGCGTCTTCACGCTTACGGTGTTCTGGCACGAAAAATCGTACCGGGTGGCAGGCAAGCGTTGGTACGCCGAGGCAGCCATGATGCAGCGCCTGTTGGGGTTCATGCGCCAGGACCTGCTGGGCAATCCTTACCAGGAAGCGGTGTTCCACGCCAAGCAGATGCAGCGCCTGGTTGAGAAGGTTGCGCCTGGCTCCGACATCGAGGTGCAGCCCCTGATCGTGTTCACCAGCCCCAACGTCCGGCTGGAGATCGAAGACCCGATCATCCCCGTGCTCTACGCTGATTCCAAGCGCAAACCCTCGCTGCGCGGCTATCTGCGCGATCAGAAATCCGGTGAACGTGCTACCTTGACGCTGAAGCAGATGGACGAGATTGACCGCCTATACGGTCTGATCACGCGCCAGCAGCTGGAGGGCTACGACCCGGAAGACGATGCCGAAGATGATGCGGATGAAACCGCTGCCATTGCCCCCGATGCTGCGCTTGATGAAGCAGAAGTAGATGCCGATGACGAGGATGAAGCTCTCGGCACCATCTACGTGGTCAAAGCCGGGCAACTGTGCCGTATCGGAGTGGTGGAAACCACGCTGGATGATGCGGTCAACGCCATCAAGGAAGAAGCCGAGCAGGATGTGGAAGTGATTCACTCGTTTGTGACCACCGATCCTGAAGCGACCGAAGCGTACTTGCACCGCAAATATGATCGCAAGCGGCAGAAAGAAGTCTGGTTCGGTCTGAGCAAAAAAGACATCGAGTGGATTCAAAACCTGCAGGGTGAATTGAAGTGAACCAGGGCCGCGCGCGCTGGCTGCTGGTTATGACGTTGGTGTTGGCGCTAGCGTTTGTGCTGCGCGCGCACCGTCTGGACAGTATCCCCCTACGCGGCGATGAAGCCTTTGCCGTGCGCTACTGGGCCAGTTCACCGGCAGACGTGCTGGACAGTGAGTGGGCCGCGAGCGAACCGCATCCGGTTGGCACGTACCTCAGCTTCTGGGCTTGGAAGTCCGCTGCGGGGGAATCGGAGTTCGCCATGCGCTACCTGCCGCTGCTGGGCAATCTGCTAGGTGTGGCGGCAGTCGTGGCACTGGGTCGGCGCATCTTCCACGATAACCGGATCGCGCTGCTGGGGGCGCTGCTGTGGGCCGCCAACCCGTTCCTGATCTGGCACGCCCAGGACGTGCGCAACTACGCCCTGTGGTCCGGGGTTAGCCCGCTGGCGTTGTGGCTATTCCTGCGCGCAGCGGACTCCAACCGGCCCCGCGATTGGGCCTGGTACGTGGTGGCCGAAGTGTGCGCGCTGTACCTGTTTTTCCTGGAAGCATTTTTGCTGGTGGTTCAAGCACTTTACTTGCTGGCGGTTCGTCGCTCGCGTCCCGTGATCCAGCGTGCGGTGATGGCCTGGCTTGTGCTGGGTCTGCTGCTGATTCCCTGGCTGCTGCAAGCGTGGTGGGTATCCGGCAGCGGCTATACCGGAACTGTGCGCGATGCCAACCTGCCGGACCTCTTGACCTGGTTTCTGCCCGTGTTGCTGACCGGGGGAGAACTGCCCAGCCCCTGGCATACAGTGCTACCCCTGGCCTGGCTGGCGCTGGTGGCGTGGGGTCTCTATCGCCGGGCATGGCGTGGTATGTGGCTGGCGGGATGGATTCTAGTGCCTACCGCGCTGCTGCTGGTTGCGGCCACGCGCATGAGCGTTTTTCACCCGCGCTACCTGATCACCGTCACACCCGCGCTGCTGCTGATGATGGCGGCGGCATTGTTACCAACGACGCGTCGCTGGCAGCCGGGCAACCTCCTTCCGCTGGCGCTGCTGGCAATGCCTTTGATCGGCTTCAGCACGCTGGCCGACTATTATGACGACGATGGCGATACCAAGTCCCCTGGCTGGCCCGATCTGGCCGCCTATCTGGAAGCGCGCGCCGATCCCTCTGACCTGATCGTACAGGTTTTCGCAGACCCGGCATATGGCTATTACCTGCGAGGCGGCAACCCGGAGTTCAGCCTGATGAACGGTGTGGATGTGGGGGCCCAACTACGTCCCGAAGTGGCGTTTTACGACACGATCTGGCTGGTCGGGCGCGAACCGCAAGCCGAAGCGTTTCTGGCAGCGCATATGCAGCCCATCAGCCAGCACAGCTTTTCCGACTTTGATGTGTTGCAATACCGCAGCTGGGAAGGGGTTGACCAGCCCGCAATTGCATGTAACATAACTTTTCACGATGGCCGACTGGGCGAGATTGTACGGCTGACCGGCTACACGATCCAGGGGCCAGACGACGGTACACGCGCGATCACGGTGCTGCTTTACTGGGACCTGCTGACGCCCCAGGCTGTGGATTACAACGCTTTTGTCCACCTGCTCGGTCCCCCACGCCCGGACGGAAATATCCTGTGGGATCAGGGCCAGGATCACGCACCAGCGCCAGGTCGGGATGTTTTTCACCTGCTAGATGATCCCGCGCTGGAACTCGCGCCCGGTGCCTACACCCTGGCGATTGGTCTCTATCCCGCCGCCGATCCGAGCGCCGACGCCCGCTTATCCGTCCTTGATTCCGGTGACGACGATCTTGGCTCGAGCTACCAACTGACCACGATCACATTCAACTGACCCGACTTCGGAAACCAGCACTCAGGTTGATGAGAATTTTCACTTTTAGCTGCTGTGCGCTAAACTCGCGCTGTTTGTGTTGGCATCATCAGGGACAGCCACATGCGCAAAGCCGCCTTCATTTTGCTCGCTATTCTCGTTCTCGTCTCTCCCACCGCTGCTCAGACGGGTGGCATTATCGGTCCCGATACCTATCCTGAAAACATCAATCCACTCACCGGTTTGCCGGTTGACGATCCCGCCATATTGAACCAGCGGCCCGTCATTGTCAAAGTCGTCAATGCTCCGGCGACCGCCCGTCCCCAGTGGGGGCTTCCCCAGGCGGACATTGTATGGGAGTATTTGTTGGCGGGCGGCATTACACGCTTTGCCGCCATCTATCTCTCCGAAGCACCAGAGCGGGTTGGCCCCATTCGCAGCTTACGGCTGCCCGATTTTGAGCTGGCGCGGATGTACCGGGGCTTGATGGTGACCAGCGGTATGTCGACCGGGGTGTACGAGGTGCTGCGCGAGGACAGCCTGATGATGTCGCGTCTCATCAGCGGCGAATCACCAGCCCCAGCGCTGTACCGCGACCTGCAACTGGATCGCCCCTGGGAATATACGCTGTTTGGGGATGTCGATGAACTGCGCGCGCTAGCCACAGACCTGGGCCGCGATGTGGAACCCGAACCGTTGTATGGCATGGCGTTCCAAGTCCAGCCACCGGCGAATGGCGCAGCTATTGCCAGCGCGGAGGTAGAATACGCCCGCGCGCATATTACATGGGTCTATGACGGCGCGCGCGGGGTATGGCGGCGCTTCCACAATGAGGAGTTGCACACCGATGCCATCAGTGAGGAACAACTGGTGGCCGACAACGTCGTGATCCTTGAAGAAGAACACACCATCCAGCCCTATGTCTATGAAGACTACTGGGGTTATTCCAACTTTGCCTATTCGGTCAACTTTATCGGCAGCGGGCGCGTGGTGTTGCTGCGTGATGGCCAGATGTTTGAAGGCGAGTGGCGGCGCTCCTCCCGCGAAGAACCGCTTACGTTTTACGATCTCGACGGCAACGTGCTCCCGTTCAAGCCGGGCCGCACCTATTTCAACCTGGTTCCGCGCTGGCTGGAAGGCTACCAGCTCGTGTTCCGGCTGCACGAACCACCTGTTGCCACCGTGACCACCCCCAGCGTGTATTTCTACTGGGGACCTACCACCGGCTACAGTCGCGGTGGTTGGGGTTACGAGAGCGACGAGTTACCCGTCATTGGGCGCAACAACGGCGGCACCTGGGTCCAACTGCTGGTCGAGGACCGGGTGCTGTGGACCACAACCGACGTGGTAAACCTCAGCGTAGATGTCATGAGCCTGCCGCTGGCCCGGCCCACCACTGAATACTAGCTGGGCGACGGATGCATATCTTTCGCTCA
>JAADYV010000222.1 GCA_010092855.1 Chloroflexota bacterium
CGAACAGGCCTACTGTACGTTCGACCTGGCTCCGGTGCAGCGTCAGTTCGGCGGCGATTTTTCCAACAATATCACGTTTCAAAATGCCTTGTTCCTTGCCTATGTTTTAGTTTTAGGATGGTCACAGTGCGCGCGAATTGTACCAGAAGAAAAACAGCCCGCACCATGCGAGCTGCCACCATCCGCCGGGTAAAAGGTGGTTAGAGTTGGAAGCTGCCACCTGGATCGAGCACCACGGGCTTGGCTGCTGTTTCGTTGTTCACACGCTGCGCCCATTCCACCACGTCCTGCGCAATCGGATCAAACGTGTTGTAGTGCATGGGAATGACGGCTTTGGGTTTCACAAATTCGATAGCCTTGAGCGATCCGTCAATGCCCATTGTGAAGTAATCGCCGATGGGCAGCATAGCCAGATCGATGTTACGCTCCCCGATCAACTGCATGTCTAAGAAAACCGCCGTATCGCCTGCGTGATAAATGTTTTTGCCTTCGGTGGTCAGGATCAAAATGCCGTTGGGTTGGCCGCCATACGAGCCATCGGGCAGACTCGAACTGTGATGCGCGATGGTCAGTTCTACCCACCCAAACGGGAGAGCCACGCCGCCGCCAGGGTTGAGGGTGTGAACATTCTCGACGCCTTGTGTGGCTTGCAGCCAGCCCGCCACTTCGTTGTTGGCCACTACGGTTGCGCCGGTTCGCTTAGCAATAGCGGGGGTGTCGCCCACATGATCGCCGTGACCATGCGACAGCAAAATAAAATCCGCTTCGATGGTATCGGGACTAGCAGTGGCCAGTGGATTTCCGGTCAGAAACGGATCGATCAGTAATTTGTGGTCGCCAATCTGAACTTGAAAACCAGAGTGGCTTAGCCATGTCACCTGAATCGTCATGCTATTAGCTCCCTTCGTGTATTTGTGTAATTCATTTGGCAGAAGTAGCCCTATAGATTTATACCGTTTCGATCTGATGATCGGCAAATAGGGATCGATATTGCGTAAATATGAACATGTTTCTCGATGAAAACTTGACACCGAACATAGGTTCGCTTTATAATTTTGGCAGATGCGAACTGTTGTGCGGTTTTTTTGCTGTGTTAGTTCACGGAGTAACCATCATGGAAGATTATACGCTTTCCACGCGCCAGAAGAACATTCTAACCTTCATCGAGAATTTCATCGATGAAAACGGGTATCCGCCCACTATCCGCGAAATCGGAGAAGCGGTTGAGATCGCGTCTACGTCCGTCGTCAATTATAACCTCAACAAGCTGGTGGAGTATGGTTTGATCGAGCGTGCACCCGAGGTCTCACGCGGACTGCGCCTTATCAACCGCGAAGAAGCTGAAGCACTGCCGATTAACATTGCGGACCACACGCATTTGTTGCAAGTGCCATTGGTGGGTAAGATCGCGGCCAGCCAACCGGTCCCCGTACCCGGTGAAGACTTTGGGTACTATTACGACAACGACGATATGATCGAAGTCCCGCAGAACATGGTGGGCAACTTCAGCTATGAAGAGCTGTTTGCACTGCGTGTGACCGGTGACTCGATGATCGACGCGATGGTGGCCGAAGGGGACGTGATCATTCTCAAGCGCCAGAATGTGGCCCGCAATGGCGATATGGTGGCGGTCTGGTTGAGCGATCATGGAGAGACTACCCTCAAGCACTATTTTCTGGAAGGCAGCCAGGTGCGTCTGCAGCCGGCCAATCCCACAATGGATCCCATCTATGTGGATGCCAAACAGGTGAGTATCCAGGGGCGTGTCCTGGCCATCTTGCGTACGCTGCATTAACATCCCGCCGTGTTCTGGCGCACATAGTTTTTCCGTCCCGTGGTTGGGGTCGCTGCTCACCAGCAAGTGTGCTACATTCTAATTCAGCGTGACATACCCAAACCAGGAGGCGGTGTGATGCCTGTTGTAGGTGAAAAAGCGCCCGATTTTGAACTGGCTAACCAGGATGGCCAGACGGTTCGGCTCAGCGATTTTCGCGGCAAAAAAGTCGTCCTTTTTGCGTTCCCCAAAGCCGGTACCAGCGGGTGTACCACGCAAGCTTGTGGTTTGCGTGACGAATTCCCCCACATTGAAGGCGCAAATGCGGTGGTTTTAGGCCTGAGCCCTGACCAGCCTGAAGACCTCAAAAAGTGGCAAACGGAAGAAAACCTGCCCTACGACTTGCTCTCTGACCCGGAGCATACCGTGTTGGATGCCTGGGGTGTATGGGGCGAAAAGTCAATGTACGGCAAAACGTACATGGGCGTGATTCGCTCCCATTGGATCATTGACGAAGCGGGCACCGTTGCCGATGCCCACATCAAGGTCAGCCCCCAAAAGAGCGTTGAGTTTGTGCGTAAGTTCCTGGCGGAATAGCACTGAACGGAGCGCTAGACCGGGGCGGAGATCGCATAGACGCTCAGGACGACCAAACCCACCGCATATAGCACACTGGGTAGCGCCCACCGCTGGATGGGGTTGTCATCCACTACGCTTAGCCCACTTTCCGTGGTGGGGTCGCGCTGGACGCTGTAGTCTGGCCCGATGAACCAGGCCAATACTACCCCACCGATCAGCCCACCAATGTGCCCGGCATTGTCGATCCGCGAATAGGTGAAGCCAAACGCCAGATTGAGCAGCATGAAGAACAACAGCCGGTTCAGATGCCGCCGGCCTGCTTCCCCATGCAGTTGGCGGTGCTGGTAAAAATACACCATTTCCGCTCCAAAGATGGCGAAGATCGCGCCCGATGCCCCAACTGATGGGGCGTCCGTGAAGATAAAACTCGCCAGCGAACCGGATAATCCGCCGAGGAAATAGATCACCCCAAACCGAACGTGCCCAAACAGCGACTCAACGTCGCGCCCAAAGAGGTAGAGCGCATAGCCGTTGAACAGAATGTGGATCATGTCCAGATGCACAAACATCGACGTAAACAGCCGGTAGTATTCACCGTCGCGAACCAGGTCGTTGACTTTGGCCCAATCGTTGAGGAACGCTTCCTGGCCGCCGGATACGCCAGGTGACAGGCTGAGATAATACAGAAAGATCAATGCCAAGACGCCCAGCAACGCAAAGGTCACGCGCGGCTGAACGACCGGCATCTTTATCGCTACGCGCCGTGTGCTGCTGTTCATATTGCCATCGTCGGGTAGTTGGGGATTTTGACTCATCGGGAAAACCTCAATTCACACAGATGAACCGACTGTGCTGTCCCTAGATTTTACCGTAAACAGGGCCAATCGTGCGTTAGAAAGGCATTAGGCCGGGTTGACCTGTTTGCCTGAGCCGGCGTGCTGCCAGAAGATCCCGCAACCGACCTGGCTGGCTTGACATTCGCTCGTGGCGTGGTAATCTGGCGGAAAAACATGTGTCTGTAGGGAGAGATGAATGCCAACATATGAGTACCGCTGCAATGCCTGTGGCCAGGATGTCACGCTAAGGTACAAGTCCTACGCCGAATACGACGCGGCGACACCGAGTTGTGCGCATTGCGGCAGCACCGACCTGACCCGCCTGATTTCACGGGTGGCGATCAAGCGCTCGGTCGTGTCCCGCTTGTTGGACACCGGGTGGGACAGCGACGACGATGCGCTGAGCGATCTGGATCATAGCGATCCGGCCACTTTAGGGCGTGTCATGCGCGAGATGAGCGCCGAAGTCGGCGAGGACATCGGTGACGAATTCGGAGAAGTGGTCCACCGGCTGGAACGTGGCGAAAGCCCGGAAGAAATCGAGGCCAGTCTGCCCGATGAACCCGCCACGCCTGCCGCCCCAAATATGCTGGATGACTGACGCTGGTCCCCGTACTGCCGGGGCGTGGCTCGACGCCAGATGTGTTATCCTTTGTGCAAAGGGCAGTAGTTGCCAAGATAGGGGATTCTATGCTTCATTTCCTGCGCATAATCGGATTAGGGTTGCTTACCGGCAGCCGCACCCTGGCTGTCCTGGCCACGCTGAGCAGCCGTCTGGCACAGCAGCAGTCTTCTGGGGTGACGGGGTCGCTGTGCTGGTTGACCAACCGGTGGGCAGCGCGTTTGCTGCAGATTATGGCCGCCGGTGAATTGGTTGCCGACAAGGTGCCCGACATTCCGTCACGAACTGAGTCCGGGCCATTGGTCGGGCGCACGCTGGTCGGGGCGCTAACTGGCACACTATATTGCGCCGCACAGGGACGTTCGCGGGTGGTGGGGGCGCTGCTGGGCGCGGTGTCGGCGGCGGCGGGAGCCTTTGTGGGCTACCATCTCCGCCGTAACGCCGTCGAGGAGTCTGGTCTACCTGATCCGCTGGTGGCACTTATCGAGGACAGCATTGTCCTCAGCGGTGCGCGGGTATTGCTATGTGACGTCGATGTAGATAGTGAAACACATAATCCGGCGGCACGTTGATTGCATCTCACCCGTGCCGCCTTGAAGTGTATTCACATATGTGCTGTTTGCCTGCTGCCAAAAACTGCATCGGCTGTGGTGGGATGGGTTGTGGTGTGTGTGCTCCTACTCTGTGTCAGAGCCGGTTTCAGAATCACCGCCAGACGCAGATTGCTCGGAAGCCTGGGTCCCAACCTCCCGCTTTTGCATTCCCTCGCGCATAGCCCTAGCTTTGGACTGTAGATCACGGAAGAAATCGGTATCTACGATTTCCTCAACTTGTTCCTGGCGTTTGCTCTCGTCAATCATAATTTGCAGTTCAACGACCTGCTGTTTCAGCTTCTGTTCGCGGGTGGCAACCTTGCCGACCATAATCTCGAAGACTTCCGCCAGTTTGCCGATTTCGTCCGAAAAGCGTCCCGGTGTCAGATGCGACAAGTCCTGGTCATAGTCACCCTCACCGATGCGGTCTGCGGCTTTGGTGAGTGCAGTGACGGGGCGCGACAGCAACTCGGCCATCAAGAAAACCATTACCGTGATCAGCAAGGCCGTGATGCCCGCTGCCACGTATAATCCGTCCTTGACGTTGTCCTGCACTTCGCGCACGTAACTGGCGACAAAGTCTACGCCTAGCGCACCCACCACCTGGTCATTTGAATCCCGAATTGGAATATAGCCCGAAATCCACCCGCCGGGGAAGTTGGGATCGTCGTAGATATCAAGCAGGAATTTCTTGTCTTCCAGTCCTTCGTAGAGAATAGCCGCGTCTGCCGGGCCATATACATCACTGTTCATGAATGTGGCACCACTCGGCGGGTCGTCCAAAGCGCTGCTGCTGCCGATCCAGATGACCTCGTTTGGTTCTGAGCCACGCACGTAGGTATAAAACCGCGCGCGGGGATCAATGTGTTTCATCTGGTTGAGGAACGCGGCCTGTTCCCAATAGATGCGGCTCACCTCGTCGGGATAAGTACCGTCTTCGTTCACGTCGGGATAGTAGCCGTCTTCGGTTGGCTCTCCGGCTTGTTCTACCATGAGGGCAAACTCGTCACCGTCGATCTGCCCTGACACGCCCTCCATCAGCGTCTCGAGGTCTTCTTGCAGACGGTCCATGACGGCATCAGTTGCGAATTCGTAGAACCAGTAGTAGACGCCGCCAAAAATCACGGCATAAAGCAAAATAAACACCACAAGCAGCTTGACCCGCAGGCTGACAAACAGGGGGCCACGCCTGGACTCGTTGCTCGTTTCGGTCTGAGGTTTGGATGGTACTGTAGATGCTGCCATTGTCATATTTCCCCGGCTTCCGGCCAGTCTTGGATGGAGCGTAACGCTTGCTGAACCGCCCAATGTTCGACGGGCAATTCGTAGTGATCGATCAGAAATGCCTTGACGATGTTTTCCTGTGTTTCGCGGCTGTAGGGATCAAACGCCGTATTTTCCAGTTTGAACAGCCCAATCTGAATCGGGCGAAAACTCAATTGTTCATCCTGTTCGCCTTCTCCGCTCGCGGCTGTCGCGTCTGGCGTAGACGACGGCTCCTGGTAGTCAACCGCATATTCAATGAAATTGTATTCTGCGTAGCGAGGCCGCAGGTATTCCTCAACTTCGGCAGCAATACCAAGCGGCACCGGGTTGCCCATCGCTTCTGCATCGGCCTGCACCTGTTTCAGGCTGGTCAGGATCATCATATTGGAAAAGCGCCCGTATTGCTCGCCAAAGGTCAGGGGGCGGAACTTCTTGCGAACAGCGACGCCCAGGCTCAGCCCAACATGCCGCGCCGGAATATACTTGAAGTAGCGCACAGCGGCGGGTTCATCGGCGATGCGTGCCAGCCACCAATGGTAGATGCAGCCTGGGTCAGCATTGGGTGGCTGCAAGGCCCGCTCGCGCATGTAGGGAACATATGCCTCGAATTTACCAAACAGCTCCAAGTGTACTGCGATCATGTCTTCGATATCGCGCGTGCTGCCCCCCAGCACTTCGCTGACAACCAACCCGGGATGAGGTGTTTCAATCGCAATCATAGTAACTCCGTGATGTCAAGCGACTGCCATAAGTCTAGCACAAATCATCAAACGCGCGTGATAACAAACATCGGATATTGGCCCAGTGTGGCCATCACCTTAGGGAAACGTTGTTCCAGGGCGAAGGCCAGCCGTAACAGGTGTTTGCCGAACAAGCGCTCGTGGGCCAACATCCGCATGGATTGCACGCTGACACTGCGCCAGGATACGATTTCAAATGGGTAGTCCCAACGCTGTTGCCTGAACCAGCGGGACTTGTGCGGGTGATAGAAAAACGGCGGGTGGCCAAAGACGACCGTCTCCTCCTTGTCGAACGGGAAGAACGTGTGGAACACTTTGGCAACACTGGACACGACCTGGTGGGGCAGGTTGACCAGTGTGCGGTTGCCCCAGGTATAGACCACTGCTGCCTTGCCACCCGACGCCAGCACGCGGTGCAGTTCGTCAAAAACGGCATGTTGCTTATCGCCGTCGATGTGATAGACCGTGTGTAGCGACACAATCGCGTCGAATGCGCTGTCTTTGAAAGGCAGATTGATGATGTTGCCCAGGATATACAGGCCATGACTGGCGGGCAGTTTTTGCTGGGCCTGGAGCAGCGCTGAAAACGACACGTCCACGCACACGCGGATAGCATAGTGTTCCGAATAGGTCAGGTAATCCGGGTACTGAATGGGGCCGGAAGCCACGTCCAGCAAGTAGTCCCCGCGTTCAGGCAGGTAATCATTCACGCGCAGAATTGTGCGCGACACGTATTCAGCTGCGACCGGGCGCAGGTCTTCATAGCGGTGGGCGTCTTCAAAGTGGCCATCGTCGCGCTCTTGCCAGCCGATCTGGTCATAAAAATCCCGCACCGAGGGATGATACGCCGGCACGTCCAGACCTGCGAACCGGTCCGGTGAAAGCGCGATAGCAAACTCCGGCAGCAGCATCGCTATGTTCTGTTCAGCCGGGTACACAATGGTTCCATCGGCGGTGATGAACGCGTCGGTCAGGGGTTTTTCCACCGGAGTGCTGTCGAAATGTGTGAGGTGCTTGGAAACGATCTGGTCGTTAAGCGCTGCCAGGTCGGTCTCGCTCACGAGGCGCAAATTCTGGCGCGTGATCGGGCAGCACACTAATCGTTCATAGTGCGCGCGCATATCGATCAACGTCATTTAGCGGGTCTCCAGGGAGACGCAGTGTTTCCAGATCAAGGCCAAATTGGCAGGGCGGTAACCCAATGCATGCAGGCGTTCTACCCGGTCCTGTGCTGCGACGACAAAAATCAGGCGCTCCATCTCGATCACGCGTGAATCGCTCTGGTCCGGGAATGGAACAATGTCCATTTCCCACCAGCGCGGCTCAAAGGATGTGATCGCCAGTTCGCCGTTTAGGGTCAACAGGTTTTGCGGTTCGGGATCAACAACATGCAGTACACCGCGATCCTGGTCTACGCCAGTAACGATAGAATAGTGCCCCTGGTCTCGTTCTGTCCTGTCGGGATATATGAAGCGACCCTGCCACTCGATCCCGGCGGGCAATCCGATCGTGTTGGTGAGGTGGGCCAGGTCGTCGATGGTAGCGTGGTATTTAGCGAGTAGCACATACTCGCCGTTGGGAAACAGGTTTCTCACACCATTGTGCAACTCGTCCAGCCGCATCCCCTCGGCGTCAATGATGATGTCAGTCATGCCTGCCGCGCGAGCGACGTCTTCTTGTGCAACGAATTCGCAATAGAATGAAAACAGCATTGAAATCGTGGCCGGGCCACAGTGTGCTTCTTTCTGTTCGATCCGTTGAATAGTCAACGGTTCAATCACAACTTGCTCCTTTCGTGGAACGCTCAAAACTCCAGCTTACTCAAGACATCTGAGCCGCGTTTACGACGTTTCAGCCGCCAGTTGAGCAAACTCGTGTCGTACACACCGCGCATTCGGTAGGTAAACCAGATGGCGGATAGGGCACACACACCCGTGATGGACAGGTAACTGTAGGCTAGCGCGTTGCCCGCCTGCCCCGACCAGATGAAAATACCGGCCAGGACCGAGCCGATGATAGCGCCACCCGCGAACAGGTAACTGTCCATAAACATACTCACGCGCCCCCGGCGTTCTTCTGGAACCAACGCTTGCAGCGATGAGCGCGCGGACTGGTCGATGGTTTCTTTGAGCAAGCGCGGGAAAGCCAGCCCTGCTATCACGAGGTAAATGCTGCTCGGGCCCAACGCGATCAGACCGGCACCGATCAGCAGGCTGATGGGGAACACCATGAAGACGTTCTTCAGATTCAGACGGTTGATGATGCGGCTGGTGAACAGGCTTTGCATCACGATGGCGAGCACGGTGAAGCCCAGGCTGTACAGGCTGTAGAAGGTCTGAAAATCGTCGGGGGACGCGATCTCCTGGTTGGAAACCACGAAGAAGTAGTATTCCACAATCGTAAAGCCAACCGCCAGCATCGCCATCGCCAGGATCAGGAAACGGAAGGAGGGCACTTCGCGGATGAACCCCCAGCCCTCGGTCAGTGCTTCGCGCACGCTCTCTTTGCGGCGCACCGTTTTGCGCACGTTGATGTTCCGCAGGCCCCGGCTGATGACGACAAACGCGATGAGGTAAACGACTACCACCACCGACAGCAATTCAGCCGATGGGATGTTCAGCCGGTCAAGCACGGCGGGAGCAACTGCCGCGATGCCAAAGCCCCCGATGCGGCCCACAAACCGGAAGGACGCAATCACCGGGAAGAGGCGCTTGGCCTGGGCCATATCGAAGGTGTCGTTGGCCAGAATCCAGAAGATAAGCGGGAAGAAGATAAACTGCTGGTCCACCAGCAAGAACAACGCTGTATACGTGACGCTGCTGGGTACGCCAAACACGAAAAACAAGCGCAGGATCACATAGATTATGGCGAAGAGCAACGTCATCCAGCGCAAAAAAGCTACACGCTCGAAGCGATCCACGATCAGCGATTGCAGTCCGGTGGTCAGCATGAGCAAGGCCATATCCGCGATCCAGACGAGCAGAAACTCCTCGACCCCGACTTCGCTGATGAAGCCACTGACCGATACAATTTCCACGATAGAGAGCGCCAGCGAGTTGGCTAGCAGCAAAAACCCCATCGTAAAAACCAACCTCGACTCGCCCGGTCGAAGGCGGAAGATGCGCAAAAATCGGTCTTTCATCCCTTGTGTCCTGAGCGTGTAGGTATGTGAGGGCAAAGTGTAAAGATACTGTTAACGCTGAGCCTGTGCGTCGTTTTATTCTGTATCGAGCAACAATAGTTAGTGTAGCAAGAAACAAGCCTCACGTGCAACCACGCGAAACGAAAAACAAATGAAAAAGGCCGCCCCCCGCGTTGGGGAGCGGCCAGGCTAAGCCAGGGCGGAGGTGTTAGTTCCGTTCTTTGCCGGGGACTGCACGTTCGCGGCTGGCGTTTTCTTCTGCCGGCGCATCCTGTGGATACTGGTCGGCATCGGTCTCATCGGTAAGTTGGGTTGTCTCGGTCGCTACGTCTACCGGACCGGCGTCAATCGGCAGCGCGAAGGTCTGGTACAGGTTCGAGTCGAACGGGTTCTCATCGGTCGCCGCGACGTCCGAGGTGAAGACGATTGTCGGCGAGTCGCAGTACCAGGTCGGCGCGTAGTCGTCGATGTCGTTGTCCGTGACCAGGCGGTTGGTGCCTTCTTCTTCACCATCGACCGGGAACTGGTAGACATAGATATCCTGGTCTCCATCCAGATTGGACTGATAGGCGATCAGCGTGTCATCGTGCGACCAGACCTGGTTGAGAGCGTCGCCTTCGGGGTCGGAGATCATACGAACATCTGTGCCGTCGGCGTTCATGACGTAGATGACGCTGTTTTCGTTGCCGTCGCGGAACGAGCGGAACGCGATCTGTGTACCATCGAAGGAGTACTGCGGGTCGTGGTCATCACCCAGACCGTCGCTGAGCAGGGTTACTTCCATCGTGCCCCGGTCCAGTTCGTAGATTTGCCACTGGCCGTCGCGGTCGCTCTGGAACACCAGCTTGCTGCCGTCCGGGGACCAGAAGGGGTTGATGTCGTTGGCCGCGTCGAAGGTCAGTTGGGTTTCGTCACCAGTGGCCACGTCGACCATCCAGATGTCAAAGGTCCCATCTTCGCTGCGCGTGGATTCGTAGGCGATGAAGTCGCCTGCCGGAGACCAGACCGGGTCCAGGTCAATCGCGTTTGCGGTCGTGGTGACCCGCTGCGGTTCGCCGGTGCCATCGGCCAGGCCCACATAGATTTCCCAGTTGCCGTCACGGTAGCTGGCCCAGGCCACCCAGGTGTTATCGGGCGAGCGGCTGGGAGCCACGTCGTAAGCACGGCGCTGGTCAGGAGTCTGCGAGATGTTGACGTTTGTGTCGGCGGCGTCGGTATCGATCTTGCCCAGGCGGAAGATTTCCCAGTTGCCGGTCTGGTCGGTGTGATACAGCAGCCAGTCCGGGCAGAAGCCTTCGCCGATCTCGATCGGGGTCCAGGCGCGTTCCTGCGCTGTATCTGGACCACAGTATTCGGGGTTCATATCGATGACCGGGAAGCCGTCCGGGTTTTCATCAGTATAACCGCAGATGGGTTCCGGTTCGGGTTCCGGCTCAGGTTCGGGTTCCGGTTCTGGCTCGGGTTCGGTGCAGTCGGTGATAACCGTCGGAATTCCGGTCGGTTGCGCGAAGCTGAGTTCGCTGTCCGCGGCTTCGATGCGGATCGTCTCGGTTTCACCGGCTGCCAGTTGGAACTCGCCGCTCGCACGCCCGGCACCATCAGCGTCCACGATGTCGTAGGACTGCGGTGCGGTCATCGCGCCACCGGTGTTGGTGATGGTGAATTCCGCGATACCGTCCGCGACGCACGTCCCGTCGTAGTTCAGTTGCGGCGGCAGCGCGCAGCCTTCAACTCGTACCGAAAGCTGGATCGCGTCCGACTGCAGAACGATGGTGTCACCTTCTGCCGTGGCATCTACCGACGTGCTCTCGGTGCCAGTGTAGTCGATGGGTGGGATGTCGCCGGACTGCAGGACCTCGCCGGTTTCTTCGACAACGATCTCGTAAGGTACGCTATCGGTGAGCGGCCCACCGTTGTTAGTGACGGTGAAGGTTACCACGCCAGTCGCTGAGTCACACACGCCCTCGCCAGTCAGGTCCGGCAGCGCGTAGCACTCCTCGAACGTGATCGTGATTTCTTCGCTGGGGATTTCGACAGTCACCGGGCTGCCATCGGGTGGTGCGTCCCGCAGGAACATTTCTGTTTCGCCAGGGGGCAGCGGGATGGTCGTGCCGGTGAACACATCGAAGTCAGTGGTCATGATCCAGTCCACACCGGTGGTCAGCGGGCCACCACTATTGGTGATGGTGAACCCGGCCTGGCCGGTCGGCTCGTTGCACATACCTTCGATAGACAGGTCGGGCAGCGCGAAGCATTCGGTGACCGGGGCTGTTTCTTCCAGGCCGGGGGCCGAGAAGGAAACGGGGCTGCCATCAACCGGCGCGTCAACGGTGAAGGAGTCGCTCTCACCATTGGCGAGCGGGCCG
>JAADYV010000023.1 GCA_010092855.1 Chloroflexota bacterium
AGCACCACCCCGCCAATCGCCATCTGGCGCAGCCGCACAGCCCCCTTTTCGCCATAGCGCCGCCGCTGCTTGTGCGTCCACTGGATGCCCAGGTGATCGGCGGGATAAGGGTTGTAACGCCGCAGAAAATCATCGACGGCCTGCGAAACCCGCGCGAACTTCTCGTCGTCCACCAGCGGCACGGTGGAGCCAGTTGCTTGCTGTTCCTCTGCGCCGGGTTCGACGCCCAGGGCCCGCAAGCCTTTGAGCGCAAAATCGTTGTGAGGATCAAGCGTCAGCAGTTGCTTCAGGCAAAAAACGCGCTCGTTGTCATCAACTGCCACGCTGCTCAACCACAACCAAATCTTGTCATTTTGCGGGTCTAACCGCACCGCCTGTTGCAGTATTCGCCGCGCGTCGCCGGGGCGATTATCGCGGGCCGCTGCAATCCCTTGTTGAAGGAGTTGTTGGGCTTGTTCCTGAGCCATTTTTGCCACCCTGCGCTGGACCGAATGCATTGATGGGGTCATTGTACAACAACATACCGTCCACTCACAATTGTGACCGCTGTGCGCAAAGACGCTATACTGGCGCGGGGCAAGGACGGACAAAAGGACGAAGACCATGAGCGAAACATGGCGGCTATTTATCGCAATCGAACTACCGGAAGCAATATTGGCCCAACTGACCACCGTGCAAGAACGCCTGAAACGCCAGGTGCCGCGTGGGACGGTGCGCTGGGTGCGCGTGGCGGGCATTCACCTGACACTGAAATTCCTGGGTGATGTACCACTCAGCCAGCGCGACGACATTGAGCACGAACTGGCGCAGGCAGCCACCGGCCACACACCGTTCACGCTTGCGGCCCGGCACCTGGGCTGCTTCCCCAACCCCAAACGCCCGCGTGTGGTGTGGGTTGGCGTGCAGGGGGCCGTGCCTGCGCTGGCAAACCTGCGGGATGCAGTTGAGGAACACATTGCGCCGCTGGGCTACCCGACGGAAGACCGGCCCTTCAAACCACACCTGACGCTGGGCCGGGTACAGCGGGACGCGCGGCGGGATGAGGTCGCCCGCCTGGGAGAACTAATCGCGGACACCAAACTCGGCGAACTGGGTCGCTGGGACGTGAGCAGCGTCAGCCTGATGCGCAGCGAACTCAAACCGGACGGGGCGGTTTATTCCCGGCTTTTTAGCGCACCGCTGGACCAATGACACTCAGCCAGAGTCATGCTAAAATGAATAGAACGTGCTTGGCTGATACAAAAACAGGAGGTACATCAACTGGAAACTATAGAAATGGCCCGGATTATTGTTGACCTGGCATCGGATAAAAAAGGCGAGGACGTGGTGTTGATGGATATGCGCCAGGTTTCGCCGGTTACCGATTTCTTTGTAATCGTCACGGGGACCAGTGATCGCCAGATCAAAGCCATCGTCGAACACATTGGCCTGGAGATGAAACAGCAGCATGGCATTCAACCCTGGCGCGTAGAGGGCACCCCGGCTGGCGGGTGGATTCTGATGGATTTCGCCGACGTGGTGGTACACGCATTTCTGCCAGAACGACGCGCGTATTATGATCTGGAAGGCCTGTGGCGCGAAGCCCCGGTGATGGTTCGTATCCAATAGCGCAGCGAGACACAGACTGGCCCAATCTGGAATCGGGTCAAGCCGCGTCTCGCTGATCATGTCCAACCGCGCAAGCGAAATTCGCTAGTCTTCGAAAATCCAGCGATCCGTATCGCGCTGCCAGTCGATCAACTCTTCCGGCGAGAAAAACAGCGCCACTTCGCGCTCACCGCTGGCGACACTGTCCGAGCCGTGCACCAGGTTGCGCCCGACTTCCATGCCGAAATCCCCACGAATCGTCCCGGCGGCGGCTTCGACAGGCTTGGTGCTGCCGATAGTGCTGCGCGCTGCGGCCACCGCTTCTTTCCCTTCCAGGACCATCACAACCACCGGGGCAGACGTGATATAGCTGAGCAGCCCTTCGTAAAAACCCTTGCCCTCGTGTTCGGCGTAGTGTTTGGCGGCCAGTTCGCGGCTAACCTGGATCAGCTTCATACCCACGATGCGCAGTCCGCGCGTTTCAAAACGACGGATGATTTCCCCGATAAGGCCGCGCTGTACGGCATCCGGTTTAATGATAATGAGTGTCTGTTCCACAAGTATTCTCCCACTGTGATCATGTGTAGGTAGGCACAACAAGCGGGCCGGGTTTGTTAGCAACCCAGCCCGATGATATATCAAGGTGATACTATACCGATTGTTTTACAGTTGTTCAAGCGCACTGCGATACGCATCAAGCGCTTCTTGCAGATGCCCCTGGCGCATATACACATCGCCCAGCAAGCGCTGCAAACGCGGTTGGTCCGGGTGTGCCCGGACCAGCCCGGTGAGATCTGTCGCAATGTCCTGTAAGAACTGAGCCGCGTTAATTAACACGTCGTAGTGATCCAGGCTCTGCGCCAGGCGCTGGTTGGCGCGCAGCGCACGGGCTAATGCCAGCCGGTTCGCGTGGTCGTTGGGATCGGCTTCCAGACGCTGTCGGTACTGGGCGAACAACTCGCCTTCAGGCAGCGGCGCGGATGGCGGGGCGGCAGGCGCTTCTTCCGGCCCTGGAGTGACTGCTGCAACCGGCACCGGTGCCGGGGTGGGTGGAGGGGGTGCGGCTGGTTCAGGGGTAGGAACCAGAGGCGGAGTATCCACCGGGGCCGCCACGTCGGGTTCCACCGCCGACAGCCAGTCGCCAGCCTGGGCCTGTTCTTCCTGGGCCATCTGGTCCACATCGACCAACCAGTCCGGCATATCGTCGGCAGCGCTGCCAGCAACCTCTGGCTCCAGGCGTTGGGTGAGCCAATCGGGAATGTCTTCGCTTTCGACGGCCTCGATTTCGTCCTGTGTATCGCGTAACCAGGCGGGCATGTCGACCGGCACGGCTTCCGTCAGTGTGGATTCTTCTGGGGCGGGCGCTTCGGCAACCGGCGCAGCGCGTTCGGGGGCCGCAACCAGTTCTGATTCACTCAGCGGCTGGTCCAATGCGCCTTTCGCCAACGCCTCAGTATACCATTCGGGCTCAGATTCATCGCCCACTGTCCGACGATCAAACTCGGCATCTAAAGCGTCGGCGAGCTGGTCAGGTGCCTCGGGAACGTATTCGCCGCGAATAAACGCCGCCAGCTCCGAGTCTTCGTCCAAGTCCTCATCCACTGGCACGGTATCCGCCGGCTCCGACCACAGTGACTCAACATCGGTCTCCAGCGACAGTTCCGGCAGATCGAGTTCGGGTTCTGGCTCCTCAGACAACCAATCCGGTGTTTCTTCCACCGCTTCGTCAGGCATGAGCGGAATCTCGTCGCTGAGCAGCGCGGCGACATCTTCTACGTCGGCCAGATCAGTCAGGTCGCTCAGGTCGCCCTGTTCAGCACCCTGCCGCATTTCCTGAAGCCAGGGCGGCAACTCGGATGGTTCCGCCGGCGGCAGGTCCTCATCAGGAATCGACTCCGGCGCAGCGCTTTCGCGGGCAGCGGCCAACATGCTAGCCTGGCGCTTAAGCCATGCTAGTTCCTGCTCGCCAGTCAGTTGTCCGTGTGCCTGGGCATAGGCGATTTCCTCATCCGTCATACCTGCCAGGGGATCATCACTGGGCGCAGGTGCAGGGGGTGGTGTGGGTTCCGGTTCCGGCTCGGCTTCGGTTAAGAGGCTCGCCCAGTCATCCTCACCGGCAAACAGGTCGGTTACATCTGTGTCCGGTTCACCAGCCAGGTCCTCCAACCACGACAAGGAATCGTCGTCGCCCAGGTCCAAGCCCGCATCGAAGTCGAATTCCGCAGCGGGGACTTCCTCAACCACCGGCGTGGGTTCCGGTTCTGGCGCAGGCGGCGGTGGTTCAGCCGTGCGTTCTTCTGCTGTGCCGCGCGGCTCATCAAAAGGCGAATACGCCACGTAACCCGGTTCGTCAACCACAGTGTCTTCAGGCAGTTCGGGAATATCGAGATCGGCGGTGGTCGTTAATTCGTCGGATCCAACTCCCTGACGCTTGGCCAGCGTTTCCAGCCAGGCCATCGGATCGGCGCCTTCCAGCATCGCCAGATCGTCTTCGGTGACTTCAATCATGACCAGTTCTTCAGCCGATGGTTCGAGTCCGAACTCTGGCTCGATTTCCGGCTCTGGCTCTGGAACTGGCTCGGGTTCGGGTTCGGGTTCGGGTTCGAGTTCAGACTCCGGTTCAGCTATGGATTCCGGTTCTGGTTCAGGTTCTGGAGTTGCAGCCGGAGTTTTGGGACCGCCGGATACAATATCGTAGGGCACATACCCTGGCTCATCAATCACGGCATCTTCCGGCACGTCGCTGATCTCGGTATCTGCCGCCGTCATTAACTGATCGTCGCTCACCCCCTGGCGTTTGGCCAGTGTTTCCAGCCACAGCATCGGATCAACGCCGCCTAACGGATCATCGTCATCACCGGCAGGGGTGTCGGCAGGTACTTCGGCCATTGTTGGCGCAGGGGTTGGCGGCTCTGGGGCCGGCTCAGGGATATCAGTGGACGGCGTAGGATCAAAATCGGTGACCAAATCCAGCGCGGGCATGTCATCTGCCGGTTCAAGCGCAAAGTCAAACTCCAGTTCCGTCCCTTCGCTGTCGTCCTCCGCCTGAAACAACAAAGCAGCCAGATCGTCCTCAGCGGCGGTCGCTGGAGATGCTTCAGCTTCTGCAAACAAATCCAGCGCATCCAGGTCACCGCCTGGCGTTGCAGCCAGGCTGTCGAGCCAATCCATCGAGTCGTCGAGATCATCGTCTGCCGGTTGGTCGCTGTCCGCATCCGCAAACGCAAACTCGGCCAGTGGCTCTGGCTCTGGTTCCGGTTCTGGTTCACGGGGAGCCGAGACCGGTGGTTCGGGTGGCGAGGCAGCGGCAGGTTCTTTGGGCTTGTCGCTGATCGAATAGGGAATGTAACCCGGCTCGTCAACCACAGCATCCTCCGGCACGGGAATGTCCAGGTCAGCCGCAGTTGTCAACTCATCATCGTCGACCCCCTGGCGTTTGGCCAGGCTTTCCAGCCAAGCCATTTGCTCCTCAGGAGTCATACTATCGAAATCGGGGAACTCGTCGCCCAGACTGTCAGGGGGCGGGACCATGCCAATACCTCCTCAGGCACCAACGAGGCACACAGCAGGCGTTGTTGAAAAGGGTAGTCGAACATCATCTAACCGTGTCATCAACGCCTGGTACACTACATCAACGGCCAGTATCGTCGTCTTCGAATATGTCACGTAACCATTCCGGCTTTTCGGATGAATCGCTATCAGCATCATCATATCCGGCCATCCGGTCTGCCGGTAAATTGCTTTCTTTAGGTTTGCGCAACCAGGCCGGGGTCACATCATCAAACGAGAAATCGCCCGGCACCGGTTCATCCTCACCGACGGTATCCCAGTCGCCAAAATCTGAGTCAAGCGGGACATCATCACCGAATGAGAAATCGTCCCTAGTATGAGCCAGATCGTCAGGTTGTGCAACCGCGGCCTCCATTTCCAGCGTGGAGGGGGCCAACTGGTCATTATCGGCGCGCTCAGATTCGAATTCAGCGAACAGGTCAAGCGGCTCAGCTTCTGACGCGGCGGGCCGGGCAAACAGGTCATCGACCTCCGGTAAGTCGGCAGGCATCGGTGGTTCGCTGGGGGCAGGTGTGGGCACAGGTTCCGGCACATCACTTACCAGATCGGCAAACAGCGAATCTGCTGCCAGCGGGGTTTCGCCTGGTCCCAACTCCAACCCGGCCAGCATCTCGTCCGCAGACGGAACGTCCTCGTCTGCGAATGTTGGTGTAGCATCGGGCGATGCCACTTCTGGTTGTTCCAGGTCGCTCCAATCCAGCCCAAGATCGGCTTCAGCAACCGGCTCGGCCTGTTCGAGTTCGGCGAAGGAAGCGTCCATTTCCGGTGGCGTATCGCCCGCATCCAGGCCTAAGCCAGCAAACATATCGTCGGCACTGGACGGCACCACGTCCGCTGTTGGAGCCAGATCGTCATCATCAGGCAAGCTATCCAACCCAGCAAAGAGCGCATCCGCCTCTGCTGCGGCACCAGCCTTTTCCAGGTCGGCGAAGAAAGCATCCGCATCCGGCGGCATATCCCCGGTATCCAACCCCAACCCGGCCAGTATGTCATCGGTGCTTTCTGAGGTTTCGCCTGGCAGTTCCAGCGCGTCACCCGCCTCCGCCTTGTCCAGATCGGCAAAGAAAGCGTCCGCGTCGGCGTCTTCGACATCGCCAGCCAAGGAAAGGTCTGCCAGGAACTGGCCAGCGTCGGCATCGGCAGCATCAGGAGCAGTACTGTCCAAAATCTCAATTGCTGCCAGGGCATCACTGACGGCCTCGTCCGTTGTTGGCTCATCCAACTCGTCGAGGTCAAATTCGTCCAGCAGGTTATCCGGTACAGGGAGATCGACCGTGTCGTCCAGTTTAAAGGCCGACAGGACATCTTCGGCCCCTTCTCCTTCAGCAACACCTGACAGCCAGTCTGGCGCGCTACCCGGCTGCAAAACGCCCGTTTCATCAGCGGAACTGTAGGTTTCCAATTCCGCGAACGCCTCTTCGTCCAGCTTATCGGCTTCCGAACTGGCGATCGCTACCAGCCAGTCGGGCATCACGCTGGGGTCTTCAGGCTCCGGCTCGACGGGTTCCGGTTCTTCCTCTTCTTCTTCGCCGAGTTCTTCCGCGCCCCAATCTTCGAGTCCCAGGTCACCCAGGCTATCCGTGATTGGCTTAGGTTCCAGCGACAGCAAGTGGTCCAGGCTCAGTTCAGATGTGTGTGCGACTACTTCTTCTTCCTCGTCTTCATCGGGAAGTTCCTCGCCCGTAAACGCCGTCATCCACGCCGGGCTTTCGTCAGGCTGCAGAATCCCCGTTTCGCCAGCCGCCTGGTATGCGGCAGAAGGCACCTGGTCCGCGGTACCACCTTCGAACGGGTCGTAAGGTTCGTCCAACAGTGAACTGGTTCCCCGGTCGCCAGACGGTGAGGGTGGTGAAGGTGAGGTCACCTCGATAGGTTCGAGATCGGCCATCCATTCCGGGATATCGTCGTCTACCTGGGCCGTCGCTAGCAAACCAGATTCGGCTCCCTGCTCGGCTGGTTCCTCCGTCTCGGAATCATCACCATCTGTTTGAGCAGCAGCAGAATCATCAGAAGCGTATGCGTCGAATGTGTCCGCATCGAATGCGGCTTCAAGCCGGGAATCCTGATAAACATCTTCCCCTGCTTCTTGGGCAGGCAACGGCTCCGCATCGAAAGCCGGAAGTACGGGTTCGACTTCTGCCGGCGGCGCATCCGTGATACTAAATGCCTGTTCTGCTTGTTCATCGGCAGGCCGGGCAAACGAACTCAACCAATCGTCACCGGTTTCGATCTCAGACTGCATCCAATCTAACAATTCCTGGTCGCTTTCGTCGGCCAACGCTGGAGCAGGCTCCGCTGGCTGGACAACGTTTTGTTCAGGCAGGCCAGTTTCAGGCGTAGCCGACGCTGCTTCATCCAACCACGAGAGCGTTTCACCGGTTTCTCCCTCACCTGCATCGGCCAACCATTCGACTGGCTCGG
Organism: Chloroflexota bacterium; assembly: GCA_010092855.1. Lineage (GTDB taxonomy): Bacteria > Chloroflexota > Anaerolineae > Aggregatilineales > Aggregatilineaceae > TC-15. The sequence continues at coordinate 7,579 of JAADYV010000023.1, forward strand.
CAGATGGTGCGGGTTCCAGTGGTTCATCAGACGGTAAAAGTGTCTCACTTTCTGACCACTCTGACGCTTCATCGGAGACAAAATCTCCGATCAAGGTTGGCGCTTCGGTGGGCTCCGCCGGAACCAGGTCTGGTTCTAGGGGAGCAGCTTCGTCCAACCACGACTCCGCTTCTGGCTCCTCAGACGCGAAATCCCCGGCCAGTGTCGGCGCTTTGGCTAGCTCATCCGCGGGCATTGCTTCGAGTGCCGGAGTCTCGTCTGACGACAGGGTCTCGTCGAACAGCGGAATCTCATCGGATACCGGGGTCAGTTCTTCGGATTCGGCGCTCGGTTTGTCAAAGCCCGTAACCCCGATCTGAGTCAACCATTCCACCGTATCCGAAGGAATTTGCTCGTCGGACGGGGGCAGGGTTTCCTGTTCGCCGCGCAACCACTCGGGCGATCCCTCTGCGGGAGAGGTGTCCAGCAGCTCCTGGCGGTCCATCTCACCCACATCGGCCAGCCATTCCGCTGGTGGCTGGTCTGCTGGTTGGGCTTGCAGCGCCTCGTCCATGGTGGTGCCGTCCTCGTCCACGACCTGGTCACGGAACGCCTGGGTGGAGTACGGCGTATCCATCAGCTCAACCTCGTCCTCATCTGCTGTTTCCGGCAGCGGGGACGGTTCGCCGGATGCCTGGGCGGTTGGCGCAAAGAAATCGAGTTCCGGCTCGGCCATCCAGTCGAGATCGGTGGGCTGTTCTGGTACCCCTGGTGTGATTTCGGCCCCCACAGACCCTTCCCCGGCTTCTTCTTCACTGAAAAACGAATCAAAATCGAAATCTGGGGGTGGCATAGAAGCCTGACGCAGTACATCCATTTCGTCTGCAGACATCTCTGCGCCGCTTTCCTCTGGGTCGCCTGCCACGGGCGGCTGAGCAGACTGGTCCAGCGACTGCATCCACGCCATTGGATCGCCTTCGGCTGCCGAATACTCGTCTTCGGCCACCGGGGACATCGGCTCTGCTTCATCCCTGTCCTCGGGTGAGGGTAGTTCCGTAGCGACGATGTCCATTTCCTCAAAGGGGTCACTGTCGAAGGAGGCCAGCCAGTCGGTGTCCAGACGCTGGGGCACGGCTGCTGGTTCTTCCCCTAGCGGTTCCAGCGTGCCAGCTGCTGCTTCAGTTTCAGGTTCGGGTGTTTCATCGCCAGCAAAAGAGGCTGCCACCCAGTCTGGGGCGGGCGGTTCCATGCTGTCCAGTTGGGCTTCAAAATCGGAGGTCGGTTGGGGTGTGCGGTCAACACCTTGCAGCAGGTCGGTGAAGCCACTGGCGGACTGGTCGGCAGCTTCCGGCAGTGGAGCATCAGCGTCCCATTTGAACTCTGGCACCGGCAGCGATGCGGCTTCATCCTGGCCCGGCTGTTCATCACGCTGCTCATCGCCCCGGGCGAACATCTCGGCCATAATGTCTGCCTCGTCGCCTGGCGTTTCATCTGTTGCAGAAACCGGTGTGGCAAAAGCTGCATCATCTTCTGCCAACCAGTCGGGAGCTGGCGGTGTGAATCCCTCAGCGGAGAGGTCATCTGCCAAATCTTCTAAGGGCGGCACCAGTTCTACCGCTGATTCATCTTCGCCCGGTGCCATCCAGTCTGGGGCCGCGGGCTCCATATCGTCGGGCAGCCCAGCCAGGTCATCGACGGATGGGAATTGATCGAGTTCATCCGCGTCTCCCGGAGTTGATAACCAGTCCGGCGCAGCAGGCATCTGGTCTGCCCCTGAACTCTCGGCTGGTGGGGCCATCCAATCGGCTTCGGGCTCAGCGGGTTGCTCCTGGGTCTGACCAAATGAGGAGAAGACATCAACTTCGTCGCTGCCTTCCGGTGCTGCTGGTGTCGACGCGGACATCCAATCCATATCGGTATCAGCCGGTTCAGGGGTAGGAGACAGCCAATCTATGGCATCGGCGGGAGTATCGGGGGGCGGTTGCTCGCTCACCACGTCGGCGAACCAATCGGGCATCTCGCCTTGCGGTCCACCTGGCGGTTCGCCTGTTGAACCACCAAAAAGATCGCTTACCGGGGGGGAGGGGATTGGGTCGCTGGCTGCAGGTGCCGACTGCTGTTCAAGCCAGTCCATATCCGGTAGATCGAACTCATCCTGCCCCGCACCGGACGTGCCCGGTGCTCCGGATGACTGCCAATCAAGCGATGGCTGCGCAGCTTCTCCACCGAGATTTAGCTGGTTTATCCAATCCGGTTCGCCCGTGGGTTCCTCGCCCATGCCACCAAAAATCGCAGCAGTATCCAGGGGACCATCTGGGGGTCCAGAACGTGGCCCACTGGGAGCCGTCGTAAAGACGCTGTCCATCGCGCTGGCATCCAGGTCGCCCAGGTCCTGTACCCAATCGGGCGTTTCGCTGGAGAGTGTCGCGGCTGCCCGTGCCCCATAGTCCAGGCGCTCCAGAGTCACGGAGTCCTCCACTTCGGGTTTGACCAGGCGCAGCGCAGCGTAAGGATCAAGCGCTTCGAGCCGGGTCAGGAACGGTTGGGCATCGGTGGGACGCTCGTTTTGCAACCACAACTGGGCCATAATCGTATTGGCCGCCATGCTGTAGGGTAACTGCCGGAGTATGGCAACTGCTACTTCACCCGCTTCGACATAATGCTGACTCTCCCACAGCGTCTCGGCTAATAGCACCTGCAAGTCCAGCCGTTCAGGTGCCTGTTCAATGGCGCGACGCAACTCGATCAATGCCTGGTCGAACAACTGGCCATTGACATACTGGCGCGCCAATGCCCCGCGTGTCAACTGGATTTTCTCTGGCGCGCGGTCTGCTCCATCCCGTTTGACATACAGCTCGCGCAAGGCGTTCTGTAACGCTGCGTTGCCGGGCTGCTTTTCGTAGGCGCGTTCCAGGTGCCAGATAGCCTGGCTGATGGCGCCTTCCTGTTCGCGGATTTCGCTCAGGCCGAGATGCGCGGTCTGATCGTCAGGCAGCACACTCAACACCCGTTGAAACAGCGCTGCTGCCTCGGTATAGTGCGCAGGCGCACCTTCATGATCGGCCTTGACTAAGAACGCCCTGGCCAGCAGGCGATAGGTCTCAACATTTTGGGGAAAATGCTGCAAAATGTAACGGCAATGACTAACGACTTCTGTTGGCGATTCACTCTCCAACATGGTCGCAAGCTCATCCAAATATGCACTGAGCGCTATTGTTTCCGCCATTGTCCACTTTTTCCCAACTGCCTTTATTCAGCATTCTTATCTTCATTATGCTATGCCTGAGATCAAAGCGCAAGGGTACCCACCAGATGGTTCACGCGAGCTTATGGAGCTGTTGCAGATGGTCACACAGCCGCTGGACACCAGTTTCTTTCCCGTGCGCTGGGCCAAGTGGGTCCACCACATCGGCCCGGCCCAACAGCGCATGGGCAACATTGACCCAGGCGTTGCTCAAGGCTTGTAGATTATATCCACCTTCTAAGACAAAAATAATGCGACCCTGACACAGTTCTTGGGCAACCGCGATCAACTGGCGGGTCAGGTAATCGTACCCACGTAACGAAAGCTGCATCCCCGCAAGCGGATCGGACCAGTGGGCATCGAATCCTGCTGAAACCAGCAGTAAGTCCGGTTCAAAGCGCCGCAGAGCCGGGATCACCACTTCATTCACCATCAAGGCATAACCGCCATCGCCTACACCGGCCTGCATAGGAATATTGAGCGTATATCCGCTGCCTGTACCGGCTCCAACTTCGTTGATGTGCCCGGTACCTGGGTACAGCGGTGACTGGTGCAATGAAATATACAACACGCTGGGGTCGGTATAGAAGATGTCTTGAGTACCATTGCCATGATGCACGTCATAATCGACGATAGCCACGCGCTGGACGTCATCGTACTGGCGCCGGGCAAACCGTGCCCCAACCGCTATGTTGTTCAACAAGCAGAATCCCATTGCGGCAGTTGGTGTGGCATGATGCCCCGGCGGACGAATCGCCGCCAGACCGTTGTCGGCCTCTCCATCCAAAACGGTCTCCACGACACGTCGCACACCTCCGGCTGCCAGGCGCGCGGTCTCGTAAGAACACGGTACAGCGTAAGTATCCGGACCAAACATCACACTGCGTCCCGCAAATTGGCGCAAGCGGGTGAGGTGTTCTGGCTGGTGCACTGCCAGCAGGTCCTCGTCGGCAACCGGTTGGGCAGGCACTATCAACAAGCCCGTCAATAGATCGTGTGCGTCAAACAAGTCTTGGATAGCGATCAGGCGGCTTGCGTTTTCGGGATGGTTGGATAAGGTATGTAGTTCATAGCGTTCATCAATATTATAGGCCGTTGGCATTACGGTCATCCCCGCAACAAAAATATAGGTGATGTTGACGTGACTTCAGGCGCGAACAGCGACGCTGTCCCAAGCCCATTGTGTCAACACGGCCACCGTAGATATCCCGTCCATACTGTAAGGCATAAGACGGCGACCCACAAGCGCGAAAGGCACATGTGAGTCGCCTGATCACTCGTTAGCATTGAAGCCGTGAGCACGCTGTCTCACTCACGGCTCAGAACAATGACCGAAACGGTTAGTCGCCAGATGCCACTGCATCCGCCGTGATCCGGTCGGTCGCTTCGTCTTCGATGATTTCGACTTCGCGGTCACTGCGGCGCACGGCCCACAGCATGACTACAACACACAGCGCGGCGCCGATGACGATACCGGCATTATAGCCTTCGTATTCCACCACGATGGGGGCCAT
>JAADYV010000223.1 GCA_010092855.1 Chloroflexota bacterium
CGGCAAGCCGATGATCAGCCTGTTGGAGCGCGGCGCGTTTGATGCCGACGCTTCTGCGCTGGTGTACGGTGCGCTGCAATTCTTCGCGCTGGGCCTCATCTTCCAGAGCGTGCACGAGGTCATCGCGCGCAGCTTCTACGCCGACAAGGACACCATCACCCCGCTGTGGACCGCCGTAATCGCGGCAGGCGTAAACCTGCTGCTGGTAGTGGGCATCTACGTGGCCTATACGCAGCAGTTGCACGCGCCGCTGGAGGACACATTCGTCGCGTGGGGTGAACGTTTCGCCGATGCGGAGTTCCGGCCCGCGCAAAACGCGCTGGCGGACGGTTCGGGCACCGTCCGCGACCAGACGGCGAGTTTCGTCGGCGTGGGCGGGCTGGCGTTTGGCTATTCGATTACGTTCCTGATCGAGCTGGCGCTGCTACTGGTCATCCTCAAGCGGCGCTGGGGCGACATCGACGCGCGCAACCTTACGCTAACGACGCTGCGCACGATAGCCGCCAGCGCGATCATGGGCGTGGCCGTCGTGGGGGTGGATGCGGTGCTGGGCGCGATGGGCTGGCACGAAGACAGCCTGGTGCTCACGACGCTGCGCATCCTGGCCCTGGCCGGAACCGGCGCGGTGACGTTTCTGGTGGCCGCGATCCTGCTGGGCGTGCAGGAAATCCGCGCGCTGCCGGGCATGGTGCTGCGCCGCAAACCAGCGGCTGATCAGGCTCCCGCCGAAACCACCGCTTAACCGAAGCCGGTGGTCACGCCGCTGATTGATGGGCCTTAGCTACCGGGCAGGATCACCGGGCGGCAGGGTAGCACCATCGCGCGGGAGGAAGCGCACCCGCGCCACGCGCAGCCCGTCCATCTCGTCCACCACGACCGTGTAGCGTCCATACAGCGCGCGATCCCCGGCACGCGGAATGCGGCCCAGGTATTCGGCCACGTAGCCGCCGACGGTGGTGGACTGGGGTTCTTTTTCCAACTGGCCGAAGCGTTCGACGATCTCGGTCAGCGTCACGCGGCCATCAAACGCGGCTTCGTCGGCACCGAGATCCGTCACCTCGGTGTCGTCGTCAAACTCGTCCTGCATTTCGCCGACCAGTTCCTCCAGAACATCCTCCATTGTGACCAGGCCCGCCATCCCACCAAACTCGTCCAACACAATGGCGAGGTGGGTGCGGGTGCGGCGCATCTCGTCCAGCACGCGGTCAGCGGCCACCGTCGCTGGAACAAACAACGGTTCGCGCAGCACGTCCCGGAACGAAAACGCGCTCGCCGGCTGGGTCAACAACTCAGGCTGTTTTAGCACCAGGTCCAGCAGGTCTTTGGTATGCAGCACGCCCACGACGTGGTCGATGGATTCTTCGAAGACGGGGTAGCGCGAATGGTGGTGCTCGACAACATGGCGCACCAGGTCCGGCAAGGCAACATCCACCGGCAGCGCCTGGACTTCGACCCGCGGCTGCATCACCTCGCGCACCGAAAGGTCGCCAAAATCGAAGACGCGCATGATCAGGCGTTCTTCGTTCTCGTCCACCAGTCCGGCCTCGTGGCTGTGGTGCACCAGCATTTCCAGCTCGGCAGCGGAATGCACCTGCTCATGGCCGCTGGCCGGTTCGAAGCCAATCAAGCGTACCACGCCGTTACCGATGCCGTTCATCAACCAGATCACCGGGCGGAACAGGCGCATAAACCACGTCGTGGGCCGGGCGACAATGATCGCGGTGGCTTCGGGGCGCTGCAACGCGATGGACTTGGGGGCCAGCTCGCCCAGCACGATATGCAGCGTCGTCACCAGCGAAAACGCCAGCGTCACCGCGATGGACGCACCGACGGCGTGCGCGGCTTCTTCGGGCAGCGCCGACTCAAACAGCGCTTCGAAGATGTGGCCGATTGCCGGTTCGCCGATCCAGCCCAGGGCCAGGCTCGCCAGGGTGATCCCAAGTTGGGTGGCCGCGATGTAGCCGTCCATGTGTTCGATGGCGTGTTCGGCGGCGCGCGCCCCGGCATTACCCTCAGACGCAAGCTGGGTAATGCGCGTTTTGCGGGCCCCTACAAAGGCAAATTCCGCCGCCACAAAAAAGCCGTTCATCAAGACCAACGCCAGCACCGCTGCCAGCCCGAATAGTGTTTCCATTTCACCCTGATTTCCTTGTGTTGTCCGATTGCCCCCCATCGTAACACGAGTTGGCACCGCTTCACCACAACGTTAAACTCGGAGCAGCGTTTTCGGTACGCAACCAGGGTAAAAAAAATGACAATAGACATTCGAAAACTAACACTGGGGCCGGTGCAGACCAACTGTTACATCCTCGGCGACACAGACACCAGGGACGCGGTGGTGATCGACCCGGTGGACCAGGCGGACGCGATCTTGCAGGTGGTGCGCGAAGCGGGCTGGACGGTGCGCGAAATCCTGGCGACGCACGCCCACTTCGATCACATCATGGCCAGCGCCGACCTCAAGGCGGCGACCGGCGCGCCGTTCCGCTACCACGAACGCGATGCGCCGCTGGCTAATGCGCTGCCGGAGCGGGCGAAACAGTGGCTGGGCCTGAGCGTGGCCCCTGCCCCACCCGCCGACAGTTTCGTCCAGGA
>JAADYV010000224.1 GCA_010092855.1 Chloroflexota bacterium
AGGAAACACAGGTCCAGGTCCTGCCCGCCATCGAAGCCCGACGCCAGTTCGACCGCGAAGCGCACATCCACCGCCACATCCGACAGGTTGCGCACGGTGTAGGTGCAGGCATAGCTGTCTGCGCCCTGGTGGAAGGTGAAGGTTTTGCTGACGCGGATCGGGCGCTGTTGGTCCCCCACCCACACCTGCCCATCCCGGCGCAAGACGATGGTCACTTGCTCGCCGTCCGTTGCCTGGATTTCGACCGCGTAGGGCAGGTTGACAAAATCGCCCTGTTCGCCATAGAACGCGCGGTAGAAGGCGTACACGTCCACGTCTTCGCGCAGGAAGTGGTCCAGGTATGCGCCGCGCCGGTGCCAGTCGTAAAGCAGGTATTGCTCGATGCCGGTTTCTTTGGCGCGCACGGCGTCGCGGCTCTCGTAGGTGACGTCGCCCATCTCTGGCGTGATCAGCAACCCGTTTTGCGCCGCCCAGCGAATCTCGTCGTGGTAACCCTCTTCCTGGCGCGTCATGACGTTGAGCAGGTTGTAGCGCAGCGGGCGGTGATCCAGTTCGAGCAACATCCCGCCCAGGTGTGGTTTCCAGATGGCGTTGAAGTTCGCGCCGGTCAGCACGATCTCATCGGTGCTGTCCTTGTTGAAGTCGAACTGCTGCACGGTCAGCAGAGCGTCGTCACCTTCGGCCAACGCTTCGGCGCGGATCAGGTTGGCATAGTTAGCCACGCGGAAGTTGAACAGGTAGATGCCGCCGAACAGCCCGTGCCAGTAGGCGTCGTTGGCCTGCGCCTGCCACAGCAAGTCGAGCGCTTCAGCTTTGGCGCGGCCCTCCGGCATGGCGTGCACTTTCTCCGACACCAGCAGCATCCGCTTGTTCATGTGGTTGACTTCTTCGTACTTGACCATGAAGTTGCGCCAGATGCTGCCGCGCAGATAGCGCAGCACGTCCTGGCGATTGTGGTCTTCGAATTCGCGCTTGAGACCCTTGAGTTCGCGGAAGCGGTGCGGCGGCAAGGACCACTGCCCCATCTCGAAGTAGCTGGCGGTGGGCAGGTACACGCGGCCCAGCGCCGGATACTCGTCGATGAAGTCGCGCGGGCGAACGGTGTGCAGCCAGTCGCTTTCGGCTTCCAGCGCGGTGAACAACTGCTCCATATAGTTGCCCTCACCCCAGCAGTGGTCCCAGGTGCCGGGCCACACGCCGAACTTTTCACCGTCATCGCCCATCAGCGCCAGCTTGGGCTGGCGCGTTGGCAGTTGCTGGCGCGCCTGCTCGCGCAGCCACGACACCAGGTCCGGCACTGTCGCCCAGGGGATGGCATAACGCAGGTAACTCAGCGTGGGGAAGACACGCACCGTGTGCCCCTGTTCCTCGCTGACGAAATAACCGAACAACTCGTGCTCTTTTTCGTACCCGGCGGCCTCGAAATGCGCATCGTCGATAATCACGTAGTCGATGCCCGCCTGCGCAATCGGGCGCACGAGGTGCGGCTCCCAAACGCGCTCCGCCAGCCACATGCCGCGCGGCGGTTCGCCGAAGGTGTCTTCCACCGTAGTGCTCAGTTTCTGAATCTGGCCGACCTTGTCCTGGTCCAACAGCGTGATCAGGATCGGTTCGTAGTATCCGCCGGAGAGCACTTCAAGTTGTCCGCGTTCGACCAGTTGCCGGATGCGATTCAGCAGCGGGCGTTGGTGCACCAGCAGGTAATCGAGCAAGCTGCCCGTGAAGTGCACCGCCGCCCGGACCGACGGGTGCCGTTCCATCAGGTCCACGAACGGTTCATAGCCCACGCCGACCACGTGTTCGTTCACAAAATCGAACTGGCCCACCGGCTGGTGATTATGAAACACGAGGGATAAATATAGTTTTGGCGTCATGCGCGCCCCCAAATGGTATCAGATAGTGTCCACAGCGCAGGTAACGCGCAAATTGTAGCACAAAACAGCAGCGATCAAACAAACCAGTGAGCGTGGCCGGATTTCACGCATGGGAACAGGTTAGCTATAATGCGAGTGTGGCGTTTTGGCCCAAACGCGCTAAGCTAGGCCCCCTGTTTGTGGAGGACCGGCAGGTCGCCGGGTTGTGTATGATACCAACATGAGGAGACAAACCACCATGCGCGTGCTGTTCGTTTCAGCAGAAATGGCCCCGTTCGCCAAAGCGGGCGGGCTGGGGGACGTGGTAGGCAGCCTGCCGCGCGCGCTGCGGGATAAGGGCGTGGATGCACGGGTGCTGATGCCGCTCTATGGCCCGGTGAAGGCCAAGTTCGACGACGAGATCGCGTACCGGTTTCAGTTCCGGTTCAACCGGCGCAGCGGCTCGGCAGACGTATACATCCACTATACGGAGCACGACGGCGTCCCGGTCTATTTCCTGGAGAGCTGGCCGTTCTTCAGCGGCGGCGACTACCTGTACACCGACATCAACTGGGACCGCGAGCGCTTTATCTTCTTCAGCCAGGCAGCGCTGGCCGCTGCGTGGGAACTGGGCCAGGGGCAAGACGGCGATCCCTGGTTCCCGGATGTGCTGCACTCGCACGACTGGCATACCGGGCTGGTGCCGTTCCTGCTGCACGAGGCGCGTTACGGCGAAGACTGGGCGAACGTGGCCAGCGTGCACACCATTCATAACATGGCCTACCAGGGTTGGGAGGCAGGCGGCTTTTTGTTCGAAGCGGGCGTCCCCGGTCGGCACGATCCGCACCTGGTCTACCAGGACAAAGTCGACAACCTCCTGGGCATCGGGATCGCGTATGCCGACAAGCTGAACACGGTCAGCCCGCGCCACGCCATCGAGTTACACTATCCCCGTTTTGGGGAGGGACTGGAGGGCCTGATCTGGGTGCGCGACCAGGATTTTGTAGGCATCCTCAACGGCATCGACACCACAGCGTTTGATCCCGCCGCCGACCGCCACCTGGCTCACCATTACGATGGGGCGAACTTCCGGACGGAGCGGGTCAAGAACAAACGCCGTCTGCAAGCCGACCTGTGGTTGGAACCGGACGACGACATGCCGCTGATCGGGATCGTGACACGGCTGGTGGACCAGAAGGGCATGGACTTCGCGCTGCCGGGGGTGCGGCGGCTGTTGGCCGAGTCGAATGCACAGCTTGTGGCGCTCGGTACCGGCAAACCCGAAATAGAGAGGCAGCTTCGTGCCCTGGAATGGGATTTCGGCTGGAAGTCGAAGGTTATGATCGGCTTTGATCCCCATCTGGCGCAGCGCATCTATGCCGGCGCGGACCTGCTGCTGGTGCCCAGTCGGTACGAACCCTGCGGCCTGACGCAGATGATCGCCATGCGCTATGGTGCGCTGCCCGTTGTGCGCGAAACGGGCGGCCTAGCCGATACCGTGACCAACTTCGACAACGGCGTGGGTGACAGCGGCACCGGGTTCATGTTCCTGTTCGAAGAACCGGACGCTGTGCGCCTGACGCTGCATTGGGCGCTGGATACCTTTCGGCGCAACCGGTCCGCGTGGGAGCGGATGCAGGCGCGCGGCATGGCACTCGATTTTTCGTGGGACGAACCGGCGCGTCAATACATCGCGCTGTACGAAGCGGCATTGGACACAGCATCCGCGGCCCCGGTGACACTGTCCGACCTGGGGCGTGAACTGCCGCGCTAGGAATCGATCAACATCACGAGGGAATCGTATGAGTGTAGGTTTGACGGTGCGGGAATACGCGGTTAATGTGCACACCGCGGTTTCCGCCGAGGAATGTCTGGAACGCCTGACCGAGTCGTGGGCGGAACACCGCCGCGCATTGTTAAAACTAGACGGGCCGCACTTCACGCTGGACCTGTACGGCAGCCGCGTCTGGCGGCGGTTCGCGTCCAGTTGGCTGTGGATTCTGCGCTTTGAGGGCGTGCTGATTCCGGCGGCGGGCGGGACGGTCGTACAAGGCCAGGTCACGCCCAACCTGGTACTGGATCGCGGCGCAGGGATCGCGGCGGTGACAGTCGCACTGCTGTCGATCTTTAACATCGCGTTGTTTTCACGCACCGCCGCACGCGACTGGACCTTTTACTTCTTTGCGGTTGCCGCGCTGGGCACGCTGGCCATCGGGTCGTGGTGGATGTACAACCGCTACCGGGCGCGTGTGCTGCGCGAGATGGAACACATCATGGCCTGGACCCGCGAGAAGCTGTATATTCCCCCAGAACCGGAACCGTATTCAGGCGAGCTATGAAACCCAAACACAAACCAGGCCGGGCGCGCTATGATGTGGCGTTCTTCACCCCGCTGACCATCCGCGAGTGTTTCGAGCACTTGCAGTCCGGACGCTCGAACGTGCCCGGCATGACACTGCGCGTCAACATCTACGACGATCACCGCTTCTGGGTGGGTTATACACGGCAGGAATATGGCACATTGGGCAATGTGTCTGGCCGCCATGTGGCGGTGGCTGGCCCGGCGCACTTCATTTTTGGCCCGGTGCGGTTCGAGGGCGAACTGGCGCAAACGGACGCCGGTCTGCGGGTGCACGGGCGGCTGGTGGCACCAGGATGGTCGCGGTGGGCCGTTGCGCTGAAGATTCTGCTGGCGGTGGCGATCACCTCCGCGCTGCTGGCGGTGGGCCTCACGCGCGTTGCGATTAGCAGCAGTAATCAAATCGCCTGGGTACTGGCGTGCCTGGTATTCTTCACGGTGTCGGTGACGGTGCAGCTGCTGCGCAAGCACTACGTGGACCGGCTGGCACGCACGCTGCTGGACTGGATCACCGACCGGCTGGATGTCGAACGCGATAGCGCTTATTAGGTTGTTTTGGGCATTGAGTTCGAAGCCAGTCGGCACCCAGCCAGTATCTGTAGTACAAACTGATAGAGTACATAATTGGTGTGACGCTCCCCACGAATAAATTCGGGGGCTTCTGTTGCACGCTTGCCCCAACGGGCTACGTTATGCAACACGGACACGTCCTGTCCGATAGTACAC
>JAADYV010000024.1 GCA_010092855.1 Chloroflexota bacterium
GGCCTGCGCCACTTCTGCGCGGGGGACAGAAACCTCGTGGCCGTCGCTCAGGCGCTTGAGATTGACCACGCCCTGCGCGATCTCGTCCGAGCCGAGGAACGCCACCACGCGCGCGCCCTTGCGGTCCGCGTATTGGACCTGCTTGCCGATGCTTTTCTTGGGCTGCAAGTAGACTTCGGTCGGGATACCGGCCTGCCGCAGTTCGCTGCCCAGCGCCATCGATGCGCGCTCCGTTTCCGGGCCAAACACCGTCACCAGCACCTGCACCACCGTGCCGGTCAGTTCCGGCGGGTAAAGGTCGAGCAGGTCCATCAGGTCGAGGATGCGCTCGATGCCCAATGCTGTGCCGGTGTTGGGCAAGCTTTGCTTACGGAACAGGCCGATCAGGTTGTCGTAACGCCCGCCGCCGGTCACGCTGCCCAGGTTGTCCGGCTGAGTGATGAGCGTCTCGTAGACCGGCCCGGTATAGTACCCCAGGCCGCGCACCATCGCAAAGTCGATATCGACGTTGCTTTCCGGCACGCCAAACGCGCCCATGTAGTCCGCCATCTCCTCCAGTTCGGTAATGCCTTCTTGCGCGATCTCGACATCGGCCAGTTCTTCACGCAGGTGACCCAACGCTGCTAGCCCACCACCATCTTCCTCTCCGCGCAGTTGTAGCAGATCGAACATGCGGCTCGCTGCGTCTTCAGCCACGCCGCTCTCGCGCAGCTCCTTGACCACGCCGTCCAGCCCGACCTTGTCCAGCTTGTCAATGCTGCGGTACAGGTCGCCGAGCTTGTCGTCCGGCACACCGGCCCAGATGCCGATCCCGGTCAGGATTTTGCGGTTGTTGACCTTGACCGTAAAGTCCTGGAACCCCAGCCGCGCCAGCGCCGTCGTCACCAGGCTGACAATCTCGGCGTCGGCGGACATGCCCGCAATGCCCACGATATCCGCATCGCACTGGTAGAACTCGCGGTAGCGACCTTTCTGCGGACGGTCGGCGCGCCACACCGGGGCGATGTGGTAGCGTCGGAAGGGCATCAGCAGGTCGTTCTCGTGCATGGCCACGAAGCGGCTGAAGGGCACCGTCAAATCATAGCGCAGCGCGAGTTCCTCTTTGCCACGCGGGTGCTGGGCATAGAAGATGAGCTTGTCGGCTTCTTCGCCGGACTTGCCCAGCAGTGTCTCGCGCATCTCCAGCACGGGCGTGTCGATCGGCTCGAAACCAAAGGTCTCGAACACCTCGCGGATGATGCCGAAGACGTATTCGCGCTTGAGCACGTCGGCGGGCAAAAAGTCGCGCATCCCTTTGGGCAGGCGGGTCTGGATTTGGGACATGGTGTGTTTCTCCGTTCTCGAACAGGGCACAATCAGGCTATAGCTATTACAACGGTCAATCGGCCAGCAAAAACCCGCGTATCAGCGGCAGCACGGTGTCCACTTCGCTGAGCAGGTTGACATGGTCCAGGCCATCGAACACATGGAACTGGATGCCGGCGGCGTCCATATCGGCGCGGCGTTGTTGCATTTCACCGATCACGTTTTCATCTTTTTCGCCGGTATATATCAACGTTGGGACTTTAATCAAGTCCGGTTCCACGCCGGAATAATTATGAGTCAGGGTCGCCTGCCAGCGTGTCAGGACCGCGTGTGCATCGACCTGCTTGAACCACTCGCGCTCCTCCGGCGCGATCTTCTCGTAATCGCCCGCGTCCTGAATCTGCACCAACTGCTCCCACAACTCGATGACGGGCGTGACCACGTCCGCCGGGAAACCCGGCCCAAATGCGGTTCCGGCCCCCACCAGGCGAACGAGACGGTCCGTATGATACGCGGCGAGATGCAAGCCCAGCATTCCGCCAAACGACCAGCCCCAATACAGGTATTGTTCGGCCCCGGCTGCATCCATCACCGCCAGCAGATCATCTAAATAATCGGAATTTTTGTAGCGATCTGGGTCGCGGTAGGCGTCACTTTCGCCGCAGCCACGCAAATCAACCGTAACCACGCGAAAATCGGCCCCCAAACGCTCCGGCCAACCATACATGTGCCAGTTGAGCTGCCGGTCATCGCTGTAGCCGTGCACCAGCAGCAGCGCCGGGTCAGTCTCCTTCCCCGTGACATCATACGCGATCCGGGTACCATCCTTGGATTGGACAAACTGTGTTTCGACCATGCGGTATTCCTCCTCGTGATAGGGTCTATCGCTAATCGAGCCTAACAAGGCCAGGTGCGCGGTCGAGGGCCGCACCTGGTTAAGCACACGCTGTAACGAACCAGCTTACTTGATCGCAAATACCTCGCGTAGCCAGGCGTCGATCTCATCCCGCACGCGGCGGAACACCGGGAGCTGCTCATCTTCCGGATATTTGGCCGGATCGGTGAAGTCGCGGTGGATGCGCTGACCGGGTCCGGGGAAGACGGGACAGTTTTCAGCAGCATTATCGCACACCGTCAGCACGTAGTCGAACGGCTCCCGGACGAACTCCAGCATACTCTTAGAGGTCTGCGCGCTGATGTCGATGCCGATCTCCTGCATGGCCTGCACCGCGCCCGGCCACACAAACCCGGACGGTTCGCTGCCTGCGCTGAAAACCTCGAAGCGGTTGCCCGCGCGGTCGCGCAGCAGCCCTTCGGCCATCTGGGAGCGTGCGGAATTGCCCGTACATAAGATGAGTACCCGTTGTTTGTCTGCCATCTCAGTTCCCCTTTGTGCTAGATCACGCCTGTCGATAGGCACAAAAAAACAGCGCGGGCGATCACCGTCCACGCTGAAATACCCTACGCAGTTAACCGCCTGGTCAGTCAATCATATTCATGATGCGGGTGATGCTGCCGGGCTAACATGCGGAAAACGCTCCTTCTGCGGGCACAAGTATAGCACGTTGTGCAATGTTGTAAAGGCATCGAGAGAGAGAATCGCAGTCCACGCTAACCTGACAGGCCAGGGCTACCCGCTGGTTTGCCCGTCCCCTTCCCTTCCCTTCGCGCCCCAGGGGTTTGTGCGCGCAACGTTTAC
>JAADYV010000225.1 GCA_010092855.1 Chloroflexota bacterium
ATATAGTCAGGCGACAGTCCCTTTTCCTCGGCCATCTGGGCCAGCGTTTCGGAGGCGACAATCGCCATCTCGTCAGTGATCGTCGAGGCGCGGACATCCAATGTCCCGCGAAAGATGCCAGGGAACCCTAAGGAGTTATTGACCTGGTTCGGAAAATCGGAGCGCCCGGTGGCCACCACGGCAGCGCCGGCTTCCTTGGCCTCCCAGGGCCAGATTTCGGGAATCGGATTGGCGGCAGCGAACACAATCGGTTTCGACGCCATTTGCTTGATCCACTCTGGTTTGATCGTATCCGGTCCAGGCTTCGACAGGCCAAGCACCACGTCGGCCCCGCGCAGGGCAACCTCGACATCGCCGGTTAACCCTTCCGCGTTGGTGGCCTGGCACATATGCCACTTCTGGATGAATTCGGCCCGGTTCAGGTTTATGTCGCGGCGATGTTCTCCCAGGATGCCACGACTGTCTAACATCAAGCAGTTCGCGGGGTTAGCACCATAGGCGAAGATCAGGCGCGAACACGCCACATTGGACGCGCCAGCCCCCAAAAACACGATCCGCAAGTCCTGGAACGGTTTGTCCACCAGCTTGGCGGCATTGATCAAGGCGGCTAGCATCACACTGGCCGTGCCTTGTTGATCATCATGCCAGATCGGAATCCGCGCTTTTTCGCGCAGCGTATCCAGCACCCGGAAGCATTTGGGTTGGGAAATGTCCTCCAGGTTCACCCCCCCAAACGCGGGTTGTAGTTTCAGGACAATTTCGATGATTTCATCCGGGTCTTTAGTATCGAGCATGATGGGGACTGCATCGACACCACCCAGATACTTGTAGAGCAGAGCTTTGCCTTCCATCACCGGCAACCCGGCTTCGGGACCAATATCACCCAGTCCCAGGACTCGTGTCCCGTCAGAGATCACGGCAATGGTATTCCATTTGCTGGTATATTCGTAGACGAGATCGCGTTCTTCGGCAATCGCCCGGCATGGTGCAGCTACGCCCGGCGTATACCAGATCGCAAAATCGTCAAAGTCACGCACCCGACACCGTAGTGCGGTTTGCGTTTTCCCTCGATAAAACTTATGCAATCGCATTGCATCGGCGGCAGGTTTCTTCGCGCGTTCAAGCAGTTCCTCTTTTGTAACCTGTCCCTTGGCCATCTCCTACTCCTTGTTGTTCGATGGAGGATAGCAGACCGGGAATCCCGTCGCGCTGCTGCACATCATACGAATTAGCAGGACTGCTGCAAACGTCAGTTGGCGGGCAAACTATGAACCAGATACGGATGTTGTGTCTGGTCTGTGTCTCCCCAACCGGCAGCCATCCATCACATCATCGATCAGAGCTACGGCAGTTCTGTCCGAACCGCTACGAACGATATAGAGTCGGTGCATCGTAAACACTCCGTTGAGTCGCCCACTAAAGGGGTTAAGGTAGACTGCACTGATTGATTTCCTTGCGATTGTGTGCGCCGTCGATCGCCGCTGCAAAAAGGTCCTTGAACATATTATATTACAAAGTATTTGAATAAATATTCGAGGACGTTTGTGCGTGGTTGAATTGTTTTTATTGATCGTATCTGACAGCTTCGATTGGACGACCTCAAACAACACTGTCATCTTCTGATAGTTAGTTTGTTAGTTTAATGCTACTTTTTGTTGTGATGTTGAAAGGTTTCAAGCATACAATTGGATTGTATTAAGTGTGCTAGCAAAAGGAATGTCCAGCCTCATGACTCCCGAACCCTGTCAGCTCCAGTGTTGGCCGCTTCTATCAGAAGGTCGCGCTGCGTACACACGCCAGAATGGATGGTGCCCAAAGTTGTTTCTCAAGCGTACTGTAAGACCGCAAACAAAACGTAACCTGAAAAAGTTAGCTGTAGCAATCCTCGCGAAGCTCAATCGGCTACAAAATGGGTCTGAACAGGCATTGGAGAGCGCTGCTGGAAGTTCGGTCGCTACCTTCAACTGCGGCGACTGGGTGCGAGTGCGCTCGAAGGATCAGATCAAGGCTACTCTCAACCTCTGGGGCGAATTGAACGGATGTAGTTTTATGCCAGATATGTGGAATTACTGTGGGTCGGTTCAACGTGTGCTAAAGCCAGTGCGCTACTTTATCGATGAGCGCGATTACCGCCGAAAGAGATGCAGCGGTGTCGTGCTGCTGGAAGGAGTAATCTGTGAGGGACTGCCGCAGTATGGCCCCTGCGATCGCTCTTGTTTTTTCTTCTGGCGAGAAGAATGGCTGGAAGCCTTAGAAAATAAGGACGGGTGATAGCACCAGGAAGAGCTGACACATGGCAACGATCGAGCGATATCGGCTACTGGCACCCTCTGATCGGGAGTGGAAACGTGTATCGATGCAGCTTGCCAGTGCTGGTTTCTTTCAGCACCCCAATTGGATTGGTTTGCTTGCGGCATGTTATGGCTATCTACCACGTGTTCTGGCGATAACGGGTGCTGGGGGCCATATCATCGCCGGACTGCCGATTATGCGCGTAAAAAGTCCCTTGACGGGGACACGCTGGGTTTCGCTGCCGTTTAGCGATTATTGTACCCCTTATTTCGATAGTGATGATGCCCTAGAGCAGTTGGCCGATGCGCTGGTCGATCTGCAAGATCGAGTGGAGTGTCAGCGCATCGAACTGCGCTGGCATTATCCCGCACGTGGAAACATGTTCTCGCATACGGAATACGTGTTGCATCGCCTTGTTCTCCAGCCCAGTACACACCAGCAAAGCCAGAACGTGCATAGGATGCACCGCCAGAACACGCGGAACGCGCGCAAAAACGGTCTGCGCATCGAGCGCGGCACGGACCTGGACCACATTCGCCAGTTCTACCGCCTGCAACTTGAGACACGTCAACGCAAGGGGCTGCCTCCCCAGCCTTGGCGCTTCTTTCGCCTGCTTAAAGATTATCTGTTCGATTCTGACCTTGGTTTCGTGATGCTGGCCTACCAAGGTGATGAGTGCCTGGCGGGAGTGGTGCTTTTTTGCTGGCAGGGTTCGATTATCTGTAAATATGCAGCGTCACAAAAAGCGACGTTGAGTTTACGGCCCAACAATTTGTTGTTTTGGTCGGCGATTTGTTGGGGATGCGAAAACGAGTACACGACGTTCGACTTCGGCAGAAGTGAGTGTTCCAATACCGGGCTTCGCGAATTCAAGGGCCGGTGGGGAGCCACCGAAATACCGTTGTTGTACACCACCTATTCACCACACCATACCGCTGACTCAAACGCGCGGCTGATGGATGTGGCGCAGGTGGTTTGTCGCCGATCACCCCGGTGGTTGCGCCGCACCGTAGGCGAATATTTCTATGGGCATTTTGGCTGATGAAAGAGCTATGGAGCAGGAACACTCCAGATCGTTTCTGGCAATGCGATCTTGCTGCATCGCCCGACTCATGGCTGACCGCGGCTCGGCGCGTATCGCTGAACCTGGGACCGGGGTGGGCAGATTTTGATGAGTTGCTCGAGTTGATTCTTGGGGAAGGTCAATTTGGCCCCCATCACTGGGACTTGAGCTGGGCGAAAACCAGCTACTATCGAGTTAAGACCGTTATTCCGCGGCCAATATTGATTAGTATCCGACGCGCGTATGCCCAAATCCAGAAGCGCGAATTTCGCTTGGGCTGGCCCATTGAATCACGGTTTGTGGATTTCTTGTGGCAAGTGATGCGCGAGATGCTGCTCTTAGCCGGACAAGAGTCGTGCCGCTACATACCGTTCTGGCCGCCGCCATACCAGTTTGCGGTAGTCCTTACGCACGATGTCGAAAGTGCCAAAGGGCAAGCGTATGTCCGTGCAGTGGCGGACTTTGAGGAAGAATTGGGGTTTCGCTCGTCCTTCAACTTGGTGCCAGAACGCTATCCCATCGATTTTGCCCTCGTCAACGAATTGCAGCAGCGTGGGTTTGAGGTCGGGATCCACGGGTTGCGCCATGACGGCAAGTTGACACGTTCCTGGGAAGATTTTTCGCGCGGGGCGGAGCGCGTAAACGAGTACCTTAAGCAGTTCAAGGCAGTTGGATTCCGTGCTCCATATACCCTGCGTCATCCGGTCTTCATGCAGTGTCTGGAGATTGAATACGACTTGTCGTTTTTTGATACCGATCCTTACGAACCAATTGCCGGCGGAGTGATGACCCTGTGGCCGTTCGAAATCGGGCGGTTTATCGAACTGCCCTACACGTTGGCGCAGGACCATACGTTGACCAGGTTGCTCCGACACACAACGCCCCAGGTATGGCTGGACAAGATCAATTTCATCCAACGACACCATGGCATGGCTTTGCTTAATGCACATCCTGATTACCTGCTGATTCCAGCGGTAGGCAAGGTTTATCGTGATTTTTTACGCGCGCTAAGCCAGTATGACGGTTATTGGCAGGCACTTCCCAGGGACGTGGCGCGCTGGTGGCGTCGACGAACGAACAGGCCAACCGGCGAGGAGTCACCAGCGTGTTCTAAGACGGGGCAGATAGCCTTGACCGAAGACGGGATCGTGTTGCGAGACATTCCAACCCGCGACACACCTAGACCATTTTCAACGTCACCATCGCATACGCCGGATGTTGGCACACTATGTTGATCGATCCGAATAAGGTAACTCCAAAACAGGAGACTGGAGAAACAACATGTATACCCTCAAAATCGGGGTGATTGGCGCTGGCTATTGGGGCCCCAATCTACTCCGGAACTTTGTAGAAATCCCCGATGCAGATGCCATTGCAGTGGCCGATCTCGACGAGGAGCGATTGCGCTTTGTCAAGAAACGCTACCCCTCCCTTATGGTAACGCAAGACTACCATGATCTGTTCGAGCTAGGACTCGATGCAGTGGCGATCGCAACGCCGCCGTCAACGCACTATGCGATTGCCCGCGATTGTCTGGAACACGGGCTGCACGTGTTGGTGGAGAAGCCCATTACGCTTAGCAGCCACGACGCGGAGATGCTGGTCGAGTTGGCTGACCAGCGCAATCTGACGCTGATGGTTGGCCACACCTTCGCCTACAATCCTGCGGTGCGCGCACTAAAAGAGATCATCGACAGCGGTGAACTCGGCCAGGTGTATTACGTCGATACTGTACGCGTGAATCTGGGCCTGTTCCAGAATCAGCTTAATGTCCTGTGGGATCTGGCACCCCATGATATCTCGATACTGCGTTTTATCCTTGGGGCTGAACCGATAGCTGTGGGGGCATGTGGTGCCGCGTGCATTTGTTCGGATATTCATGATGTCGCCTATTTGTACCTGGAATTCCCTGATCAAGTTGTCGCTCACAGCCATATAAGCTGGCTAGACCCAGCCAAAGTACGCCGGATTACGGTTGTGGGCAGCAAAAAGATGCTCGTGTATGACGATATTGAGCCTCTAGAGAAAATCCGAATCTATGACAAGGGCATCGAGCGCTTACCACATACAGATACCTTCGGAGACTTTCAGCTCAACTACCGCTATGGCGATATCGTGATCCCGAACATTCGCTTCACGGAACCGTTGCGCATCGAGTGCCAGGACTTCATCGATTCCGTTGTTAACCATACGCCCCCGGTCAGCGACGGCAATGACGGGTTGCAAGTGGTCAAGATTCTGGAGTTAGCTGACTGCTCATTGCAACAAGGGAACGGACGACTGCACTTGCCAGAGAGGGAGGTCCATGGACGCGATGCCCTTCACGCTAACTGAACCCGTATTCCTTTGGGAACGTTACGACATCGATCCTGGTGTGATTCTGGGATATCGTACCGGACGAAGTATTGCCGATTATTCGTTGCACATTGGCCCTGACGCCCGGATACGCGCCGGGACGGTAATCTATGGCGGTACAGCGATCGGCGCACGGCTGCAAACAGGCCATAACGTTGTTATTCGCGAGCAAAATATTGTCGGCGATGACTTGAATATTTGGAACAACTCGACAATCGACTATGGCTGTAACATTGGTTCGGGCGTCAAGATTCACTGCAACGTCTATGTGGCGCAGTTTTCTACGCTAGAAGACGATGTATTCCTGGCTCCGGGCGTCACTATCGCCAATGATCCCCACCCCTTGTGTGGGCTATGTATGCGGGGTCCGACGATTAAGCAGGGAGCGCGCATTGGCGTGAATGTCACGCTGATGTCACATATCACGATTGGCGAAGGAGTGTTGATCGGCGCAGGCAGCGTTGTAACGCGAGATATTCCGCCTTTCATGGTGGCCTATGGGAATCCAGCACGCCCAATCAAACCGGTTGAAGAACTGGTATGTCCGTTCGATCTGGTGGAGCGCCCATATATCAATGGGCTGGATGTCCACGCGCGGCAATCCTAAAAAGAGGGGGAATCCAATGAATGTACCATTTGTTGATCTGAAGAAACCGCACGCGGAACTGCGGACCGAGATTTTGGAAGCGTTTGAGCGCATTCTAGATCGCGCCGATTTTGTGTTAGGTCAGGATGTAACTGCCTTTGAAGAAGAATTTGCCGCGTTTTGCGGCGCAGAACATGCCATTGGTGTAGCCAGTGGCCTTGCTGCTCTGGAGCTGTGCCTGCGGGCGTTTGACATAGGACCGGGGGATGAGGTCATCATTCCGGCGCATACGTTCGTGGCAACCGCTGCTGCCGTGACCCTCGTAGGGGCTACGCCGGTGTTGGTGGACGTTGATCCCATCACTTACAACATCGATGTCGCGGGCATTGAGCGCGCGATATCACCGCGTTCGCGCGCGATTATACCGGTCCATCTCTATGGTTTGCCTGCGGATATGGAGGCGATCATGGCGCTGGCAGCGCGCTACAACCTGGCGGTCATTGAAGATGCTTGCCAGTCTCATGGAGCCGTCTATAAGAACCGGCGGACCGGCACGCTGGGGCATGCCGCCGCTTTTAGTTTTTACCCTACCAAAAACCTCGGCGGATGCGGCGACGGTGGCATGGTAGTGACCGGCGATAAGCGCGTCGCGGAGGCTATCCGCGCAATGCGCAACTGCGGCCAGAAGGCCAAGAACAAGCACGAATTCTTCCCACATAATTACCGGCTTGATTCGTTACAGGCAGCACTGTTGCGCATCAAACTGCGTCATCTTGACGACTGGAACCACGCCCGGCGGCAGGCTGCAGAGCGCTACACTACGGCCCTGGCTGGCAGCAGTGTTGCACCGCCTAGCCAAAGCCCAGATTCAACGCACGTGTACCACCTGTACGTCGTCCGGACAGCGCAACGCGACAGTTTGCGCGACTTCTTGAAGGCTCAGGGCGTAGCTACCGCGATCCATTATCCGTTACCGATCCATCAACAACCATTTTTCAACAAAGCACCAATCCGGTATGACGCTTTACCTCATTCCGAAACGATTTGCAACGAGATTTTGTCGCTGCCCATGTTTCCCGAGATTAGTGAGGACGCTATTGCATACGTGATAGATTGTGTTCACAGATATTCTCCAGTACGCACGCCGTAGCGTACTGCCCGGTGACGATGGCACTCGCCCGACGAAAAGCAAAGCGTGGCCCCAATGCTGGGCTGAGGTCTGATGTTCTCAAAACGAGGCTGGTTGGCATTAGGCCGTGTCGACGTATGTACTCGGTATAAGGCTGCTTTCTGGCAAAGACGGTATCACCACCTGGCAAAAAAGTTGGGAACCAGCTTGATGTTCGTTGGCTGGCGAGCAGTTGGGCTGGTTCTGGTTAGCCTGGTGTCAGTCAGTGTGCTGGTGATGGTGATACCGAATAGGTTGGTATCACCTGCCCCGCCGCAGGCACCGTTGTTTGCAACCTACTATGTGGATTCGGAGACTGGTAACGACGCGAACGACTGCGCGGCGGCACAGAATCCGGCGACGCCCAAAAAAACGGTGTCAGGTGTGCTTCAGTGTAATCCGGGGGCAGGCGAGACTGTCCGCTTTCGCGGCGTGTTTCAAGAAACGATCGTGCCGCCCCGCAGTGGCCAGGTCTTGTACGAGGCACAGGATATCCACTCGGTTGCTGAAAACAAGGTTGCCTTCGCCATGTCGCCGCAAGGTCTGGTCCCTGACGTAGACTATGTCGCCATCTACGGTAGTCGCATGGGTAACAGCGGAGCGTTTCCGGTGGTCGCGGTGAAAGGAAACACGGTGACCGTCGATACGTCAGCTTTGCCCGGCGGGGCATTTGTTGCAGAATCTGAGGAGGACCCCGGTACGCTGCAGGCCGCTATCCTGCGCCCGGTTCACTACACCGCCTGGGATCGCAACGATATCCCCTTGTGGCGCACGGCGCAACAGACGTTCCACTCCCATAACCGGGAAGCTATTATGGTCAGCTACCTGCATTCTGACTCGATCGGCGGGGACCAGGGTGTTTTTGTGTGGCCCGCTTTTGAGATCGATGGCTCGGAAGGCGGTAGTGCGGACTATCATATCTTGGACCATCTGGAAATTGAACATGCTGAAACCGGGATCGCCACTGAATTCAGCGATTTCCATGCCAACTATGCCATTATTCAGCACTGCAACATTCACCATATCGGTTACCCTGGTGGCGCATCGGACGAGATCATCTATTGGGGCAATTCCTATCAGCCGGATCGCCACCACGATTTCTGCCAGATCATGTACAATCGCGTCGGCCCGCACAATACCTATGAGGTATCGAATGACCCGCAGGCCATTTTTGTGGGAGACGGCATAGAGCTGAAGCCCAGCGCGCATAACTGCACGGTATTTGGCAATGAAGTCGTGGGCACGAACGCGATTATGGCGTGTGATGATGCGCCGATACGGGTTTCCGGTGCCAATGCGTTTATCAGCAATAACTACATACACGACATCTTCCCTCAACCTGACGATGTCAAAGGCTGTGGTATCTCGATCCTGACTGATCCGGAGCTGGGAGACGCGGGTGGTCCTCAAGGTGCCATCGTTGCCAACAATATCGTGGCGAATGTCAAACAAACTGGCATTCGTGTGCTGGATACGGATGATGTGCAGATCCTCAACAATGTTGTGTATAACATTTTTCCACGCATCAATTGCGAACACTGCCAAGAGGAAACTGTCGGTATTCTGATCGATAATTATGTAAATTCAACTGAAGGCATTGTAATCCGCAACAATATCGTGCACACCGCTCTGACCGGGATCGGACGCTATCGCTGGCCGCGCGAACAGCCCTTCAGCGTCACCAGCGATCACAATATCGTTTTTAATTCGGATCTCCCCTTTGGCCGCGATATTCTCGCTACGGGCACCGATCTGACAGCTGATCCTGGCTTAGTTGACCCGGCGAATGCTAACTTCGCCATCCGTGACGACTCGATTGCGCGTGACACCGGTTATAACATGTCGCACACCTTGTTGACCGATAACCATAACGCAATAACCCCAGCCCATCCCCCCCTGTTGGCGGTGGTCGCCCGAGGGGGAACCTGGGACAGGGGTGCATATGAACTGGCTGAGGAGCCGCAGGTCGAAGAAGGCGAAGCAGATGACCGCGAGTGGGTGACGGTAGCCCTCGGGGTCAGTATGCTGGCAACCGTAATGGTTAGCCTGGTGATCGTTCTGCGGCGACGGCGCTGATCTGTGCGTTTTGTTCGAGCGTTGGATCAGTTGCGCCGGGCCAGAAACGCGACTGAACCGGCGAACCGCAGGTTTTCGCGTGCAAGGTATGCTTTTACAGCTTGCCGGTCATGGCCCCGCGCGCGCAATATGCTGCCCAGTGCCAGTGCTCTGATCCCCATTATTATCCGCGCTATACCCCGTGCGCTCCACCGGATTAGCGGGTCCAATCTAGATATCGGTACCAGCCCGTGAGCCTGCGCTTCAAATGCGTGCCAGGTCGGCCACAACCGCAGCACGTCGAACCCTGGCCGGCTCAGTACTTCGAGAACGCCGTACCAGCTCATATGAAAGTACGAATGGGCGTGTTCCGGCTCGAGAAACGCCGCCTCTCCGAGGAGGGTGCCACCTGGCTTTAGTACGCGGTGAATTTCGATAGCGGCCACGAACGGATCGCGCAGATGCTCAAACACTGCATTGCTGATCACCAGGTCAAACGTCTGGTTGGCGAACGGAAGCCGATGACCATCGCCACACACTCGGGCGTCCGCGCCACAGATATCAAGACCGATCCACCGGTAGCCGAAGCGCTCGATCAACGTCCGAGAACGGCCATCCCCGCAGCCGAAATCAAGACACAGGCTCCCGAGCGCGCCAGGCGGCAAGACCGCGAGCAAATCCTGGCCCCAGTGTTCGGGTATTGGGCCGGTGTAGCGGGTGCTGATGGGGGGATAGCTCAGTTCAATCTCGTTAGCGGCTGTTGCAGCCATCCCTGAAAGCGTGCCTGTGGCTGGCGTAGGGAAAAGAGAACGATAGACTTGCTCAATCTTCTGCAGGATCGCCGGTTGGTCGAACTCCCGTCGGAATAGCTCACCGTTAGCTGTACCCATGCGGCGGCGCAGGTTACGGTCAGCGATCAAGTTCTGGACTCGATCGGCTAACTGTGCTGGATTCCCTGGATCAACAAAAAAGCAGTTTTCGCCTTCGCGCAAGACTTCCGGAAGCGCGCCGACCGGCGTGACCACCAGCGGTAGGCTGGCTGCCATCGCTTCGAGCACCACAATGGGGAAGTTCTCATGATAGGCCGGCAAGATAAAAATATCTGCTTCTTCGAAGAGCCGAAGTTTGTCTGCGCCTGTCACGATACCCGGAAAGTGAACCTGCCCATTCGTGCGGACCGTGGCGCAAGCACGCTCAATTTCGGCGCGTTCGGCTTCGGATTTGATGCCACCGGCGAAGACGAACTGCGTAGCGGGAAAAGCGTCTAGTACCTCATGGACCGCGCCTAATGCGTCGAGTATTCCTTTGCGAATTAACAGGCTGCCAACGAACAGAACCTTGACACCCTCTGGGCTGCGACCCGGGCGCTGCTGGTGGGCCAAGCGCGCGAAATCGTCGTCGACGGTATTGGGTACGACCACCACGTTCAGGCGCGGATTGATCCGCTCGACCAGGAATGTGCGCCAACCCTCAGAGAGCGCAATAATCACGGTGGGCAGGGCCAGCACATAGGCCACGCCGCGACGTGTTAGCCAATTGCCGTGCTCGATCAGTTCTTTGAACATGCAGCCATGTAGGTGCCCGACAACACGTACACCGAACAGGCGCGCCACCAGCATGAACATGCCTTCCTTCCAAAACGCGATACGGTCGGTAATGGGCAAGTGCATGATGTGGGGCCGGTAAAAGATCAAAATGGAAAGAAGCTGCAAGATCTGCTTGAAGAGATAGACAAAGTTTATCAGCGCAAGTGTGCCCGCCTTGCCAGCTCCTGCGTCGGTGCGAGTCGTGTCGAGATGACGAATGTTGAAGCGTGCCTTAAGGTCAGAAGCAAGCAGTATCTGGTTGAACATTTCAATGCCGCCGGCCTGACGCCCTCTGAACACTGGTCCAACGACCAACACGCGATACGGTAGCGGGTCTTCGACCGGGGACTTCAGGTTGGTTCTGGTATGGTCGGTCTTAGGGGTAGTCATTGTTCTTCGCCGTCCCTTGAGGTTATCTGAACGAACTCAATCTGGGGCTGGAAATCGTATAAGGGGAGTGTCGGTAGGAAGAAGCCGCGGACCGTGCCTTCAAGAATGATGAGCTTCTGGATGAAGGCAAACACGCTGGCATAGAGGCTGCCGCGCCGCACAGCATCCACCGTCAGTCCTGTACCACCGACCAGCAGCCACCCTGTCTCCCATGCCCGGCGGTGCTTAGGCGGTGCCACGGCTAGACTCCCGAGCGCAATGATCAGGAGCAGTCCTGGCAGCAACCCAAAACCGCGTTCGCGAATGTATGGCGCCAGCAGCGAATCGCGCAGATGAAGTCGGATGTTCTGTCCAAAACCCAGATAGAGACGGCGGCGGCGGCGGCGCAGCAGTGTTGTGATGCGCTGGCGCGGATCGGAATAGTGATAGACGAAGGGGCGTTCCAGCCGGACGACGCGAAAGCCTGCTGAACGGATTCTCAAACAGAGTTCCGGCTCTTCGTCGGAGTAAAGCTGCGGGTTGAAAGGGCCTACAAGGTCTAACACAGCACGCCGATAGAGCGCCGCGCCACCGCCGTGTGGTACATCAACCGGTCGTGCGTTGTGCGCTTCGGTGCTGTCGGTGTGCTTGGCAAGCGCTGCAATGGTAGCCGGTGTGCTATCTAGTGGGCAATCGATCACCTGCCCCGAAATCGCCGCAATGCAGGAATCGACCTCCAACGCTGGTAGCGCTTGCTCCAGCCAGCCAGGCAGCAGCTCCATATCACCATCCAGAAACAGCACATAGTCGCCCGTAGTATGGTTAAAACCTACATAGCGTCCCAGCGCCGCCGTTAGGCGCTGGGTCTCTGGCAGGCGGATGATCTCGACGGGAAAACGACGCGCGATGGTGATTGTTTCGTCAGCAGACGCTGAGTCGACCAGCACGATTTGTGATACACAATCGGCAGGAACGTGCTCAAGAACCGATTCGATCAGCCGCTCGATGTTCCACGCCTGGTTGCGAGTGATCAGTACAACACTGATTGTCCGGTACATGTTACGTTTCTCCTGGCGAGGGAGCGGGCCGCGACGGTAGGTGTTTCAAGCGCTGCACCCCTCTCCTCAACAGCCTACCTAGCGGGGTTTCTTCTCGCAGCCAGGTCATCCGGCCATACCACCCCGCCACCTTAAGCGCAAAGACCTCAGCCCGGTCGTCGCGTCCGCACTGAATGCGCCAGATGTTGAAGAGGCCCCAGCGGCCACGGTCATCCGAGCACGCGGCATGATAGCCGCTTTCGTCGGCAAGGCGCTGCACCAACGTCG
Source organism: Chloroflexota bacterium (assembly GCA_010092855.1). GTDB lineage: Bacteria > Chloroflexota > Anaerolineae > Aggregatilineales > Aggregatilineaceae > TC-15. The sequence goes on from JAADYV010000225.1 coordinate 12,800, forward strand.
AACGATCCGAATAGGGATAAGAAAACAGCGTTACCGCCTGGCCCAGCCGATCTTCGAGTTCTTGTTTGGAGTGGCGCAGTTCATCGGCAGCTTGCGCTGGGTCCAGCGTACTCAAGCGCGGGTGTGTCAGCGTGTGGCTGCCGACATCAATCCCACTGCGCGCCAGCTCACCGAGCTGCTCCCATGACATAAGCTGTGCGGCTTGTGTACCATCCTGACCGTGCCATGCGCTGCGCCGCCCAATGCTGCCAACGACTGGGAAAATTGTCGCCGTAAAGCCATAGCGCGCTAGAATCGGCCAGGCGGTCGTATAGAAATCCTCAAACCCGTCATCAAAGGTAAGAACAAAAGCTTTGCCCAGCCGCGAGTTGGTACGGGACCGCCAGTGGTTGACAACTTCCTTAAGCGACAGGCAGTGAAAACCGCGGTCGTGCATATAGCGCATCTGGCACTCGAACTGATCCGGGGACACTGCCAGTCCGGCTGTGTCCTCAGAGAAAAGCAGCGTCGCGATCCGGTGATACATAAAAACCGGAAGAGTGCATTCTTGTCGCATCATCTTCAGCCGCAGTACCCATGGTGCGCCAACCACTGGATGCTCATATCCAGACCGGCAGCGACGTCCGTTTGCGGGCGATATCCCAGTCGGGCTCGTGCCTTGTCGTCGACGTAAATCGCCCGACGGTTGTAGAGATGAAACAACTCGCGAGTCGAAGGTGCGGTATTCAACGAATCACGCGCTTGATTGACCGCCAATCCCAGTTTTGTCTTGCGGGTACCGCCCAGTAGTTGCTGTTTGACCTTTTCGGGCAAGCGCGCTTTGGCCGCGCTAAGTGTGCGGCGCGCCAGCTCCATTCCGCGTGTGCGAGATACGGCGTGCCATCGGCTCATCGGCTTGAGTTCAGGACGGCCCAGGGCAGCATTGAACCGCTGGAAATAATTGTTCCAGCTAATGACTTCTGGCCCATTAAGGTTAAAGGCTTCGCCGGGAGCCTGGTCATGGTTCGCTGCCAGCCAGATGCCGCGGACCAGATCATCGACGTAGATCAGGTTACAGTTGCCGTCACCAAGTTTCTCAAAAACACACCATTGGCCCGAAAACAGCCGCACAGCGTTGCGAACGATCCATGTCTCACTGAAGGGACCGTATACGATCGACGGACGTATGACTGTCACTTGGACCCCTTTGGCATAGTATTCCCAACAGAGTTTCTCGGCGTCGATTTTCGAGTCGGCATAGGCCCACCCCTCGGACCGGTATGGTGTGTCTTCGGCGACTGTACCAGGCGTATTGCCGTACACCTCTGCCGTACTGAGATGAACCACAGCTTTGATGCCGTGCTGGTATGCTGCTTCCAACACATGCCGGGTTCCCTCGACATTGGCAACACTGTCGCCCAGCACACAATGGATTACAATGTCGACATCGTTGATGGCTGTTACGACTTGAGACCATTCCATTACATCGCACATCACCAGGTTAACTGGTAGACGGGCCAGCCGTGCCACTCCTGCGCCTGACCAGCGTCGGATCCCGGCGTATACGGCGGCGGCGTCGGTCAGGTGCAGCATTTCAACGACGCGACCACCAATGAAGCCGCCCGCACCCGTAACCAGAACACGTGGTTTAGCTTGGGTAAACATCGAAGGCTCTCTCCACCGCATACCAGGGTAAACTGAACGGAGTAGCGTTTGTATAGAACATGTCGATCAACTCAAGCGAAGGGAGTACGTCGCGTGCCGGTATCAACGGGGCCGCACCGTCGCAGACAACGCTGATGAAATTATCGACAATCTGCGGCGCAAAATCGTTGTAACTGCGCTCGCTGGAAGCGAAATGAAGTGTTTCGGTCTCGCCCGAATGGTAGCGTAGTGGCAGCTTCCACCATGCCTCAAAGCTGTTGTGAACCTCAGCCACGGTACCTCGTATGGTATAGCTGTTTGTCAATTTGCTTAGCCAGCTCAAATGGATGTCGATAGTACAATCCCCGGCGCGCAATGTGACATGTGCCACCGCTTCCAGCCCGCCCAGAGAGTCGTGCCGTGCAGCGATGATTTGAGGTTTTTCACCCAGCCACCAGCAGATCAAGTCGAAGGCGTGCGGGCCACGATCAGCCAGTACGCCGCGTCGCTGGCTGATCGCTTCGTTGAAATAAAACCCGGAAACGGTCGGCCAGGTAAACTCTGCACCCCAGGTGTATGATAGGTGCGTCAAGTCGCCGAATGCTCCCGCCGCCAGGAGTTCACGCACTTTGATATTGGATGGAAACAATCGTTGTGTATGGTTGGTGGCCAGCGCGACTCCCATTTCGTCCGCTCGATCCACCATCTCACATGCCTGTTCGGCGCAGAGGCTCAGGGGTTTTTCGCACAAGACAGGCACACCACATGCCAGGAAATCCATCGTGATGGAAAAATGTGCCGTATGAGGTACAGCGACAATAGCCCCGTCGACTTGGCCAACGATCGCCCGATAGTCGTCCCGATAGCTGGCCGCACCAAAGCGCGTGGCAAGTGTGCGCGCGCGTGCCGGGTCCTTATCGACCAGAAGCAAACCGGACATCACCTCCGGGCGGCGCGCCAGTGCTGGCAGATAAAATACCTCAGCAAACGCACCGCACCCCACCAGCGCAATTTTAGGCGCGGGGTCTTGCTGCCGGCGAGAACCAGACGGTGAGTTGTTACGTGCTGTCTGCGTATTGTTCACGATAATCCCCTCCTGTGAGAGTGGCGAGAAACCACCGGCTTCTGGCGTCAACCTCTAACTTTGTGTCAGCAGCGCCGGGCTTTCGACACCCGCAGGCGACCAGGTTTGTGCGGCAAATGCGTTAAAATCCTGCAAGAGTTTCTCCCAAGAACGCGACCGGGCATACTCAATCGCAGCCTGACGTCGCGCTGCCAGCTTTGCCCGGTCAGTTAGCAACTGACATGTCGCTTCGGCGAAGTCCTCCGGGGCAAAAGGTATCGTAATGCCCGCTTGGGATTCGTCGATCATCATCTCGGCTTCGCCCCCACCAGAGCAGATCACCGGCAGCCCAGCGGCCATATATTCAACCAGCTTCAGCGGCGACGCATACTGACGAAAGATATCGGCGCGCGAAGTCGCTAGCCCAATCTCGGCGCGGCTCATCACGTCTGGCAATTCGGGGTAGGGCACAAAGCCCAGAAATGAAACTGCATGGTCCACGTTCTGCTTCGCCGCCAGCGCGCGCAGTTCAGACTCGGCAGGGCCGCTACCTGCAATCAACAGCCGTGCTTCGGGCAGCCGCTCCAGCACAAGTGGCATGGCGAGTATCGGCAAGTCAACGCCCCAGCGCCGGTCTAGTGTGCCCACGTACAAAAGGGTAGGCGTTGCTGTCCGACGTTGGTTATGCGCTGTGTGAAAATGTGTGAAGTCGACGCCGTTGGGAAGGTACACGACCGTCTTCGCGCCTTGCTCTCGACGCAGACCCACCAGTGGGCGGCTGACTGAAATCACAGCGTCCGCTGCACGTACAACCGTGCGCTCGCGCCAGGCAACAATGCGTTTGTGACGATTGGAAACGTAAGGGTAGTAGTCGATGTCGTGATAGATTAGGTGTTCAATTCGCCCCGACCGCTGGAGATATCTCGCCAACAGGGCGCTTTCGGGTGCATAAACGATGCCTAGACGATAAAACGCAGCCAGGTGGGCTCGCAGGGTAAGCCACACCCATACGTCCTGTACCAGGGCGTCCAAAAAGCCTGGCAAACGCAGTTTGCGGACTGAGATTTGACGTATGTTGTCCTCTTGGACCAGGGTAACGCGATTGTTCAGCAACCCTTTCAAGCCGCGCTGCAGGCGTCGCAGCGGTGGGGCCGGTGGTCCGTCGTAGAATTTGCTGTATCCTACGACATCCAGGCGTTCCACGTGCCTTGCCCAGTGGAACGGAAAATGTTGAGCGGGTTGGTTAAAGCGATTGAATAGATCGCTCCCGGCGACGTATAGACACGGGCCGTCTAGGCTCTCTGTCCCTGG
>JAADYV010000226.1 GCA_010092855.1 Chloroflexota bacterium
ACGACGTATCATGGCGATGGACTGATCATTGCCACGCCTACCGGCTCAACTGCGTATGCATTGGCGGTGGGCGGCCCGATTTTGCCACCGGAATTGAAGAATATTCTGGTCGTGCCGATTGCGCCGCACCTGAGCATGGAACGCCCGATTGTGTTGGCCCAGGGCGCAACGGTGCGCGTCGTGATCGAACCCAGCACCCAGGCCGAGGTGGTGCTCACGGTGGATGGTGAATTGGTCGCCAGCCTGGAAGCCGCCGACCAGGTCGTGATCCGGGCCAGCGACCGCGTAAGCCGGTTTGTCCGGCTGCGGGATCGCAATTATTTCTACCGTTCGTTGTTAGATCGACTGGAGCCGCGCGTGCCGCCGCATCCGGGACAGCATCAATTATCCATTAGAACGCCATAATAGAACCAGCGTGCCGGATGACAGACGACTGGGGAATTGAGATAATCTGTGTACGGACGACAATCTGGGAAACGAAGATGACCATACCTGAAAAAGTCAACGAACCCATAATCGAAACCGAAGACGAAGAGCTGACGTATTGCACCGTACACCCCAGTGTGCAGACCAGCTTGCGGTGCAACCGCTGTGGACGCCCGATGTGCACGCGCTGCGCCGTGCGCACGCCCGTAGGGTATCGCTGTAAGGAATGTGTGCGCGAGCAGCAGGACACCTTTTTCGACGCGCAGATGATCGACTACATGATCGCCGGTGGCATCAGCCTGGTGATGAGTTTCGTAGCCGCCTTCATCATGATGGTATTGCCTTTTTTCTTGTTGGCATTCTTCATCGCGCCCGCAATCGGGACTCTGATCGGGCGAGTGATCATGCGCGCCACCAACAAGCGGCGCGGACGGCATACAGGCCTGGTGGTGGGCGTATGCATGGTGGTGGCCGGGCTGCCATTTCTGCTGGCCAGTCCCATCAGCGTAGGCATTTACCTGTTCATGGGCACTGGTGCGGCAGTAGCACAGTTCGGGCTGCGACTCAATCTGAATTAGGCCGTGTTGACGGTCTTGTGATCTGTAAGGACGCTGTGAACCAGGACCGTCAACCCTTTCTAGCGAGGCAGATAGACAGGGCTTATGCTGCAAGAACTGCGGATCAAAAACTTCGCCATCATCGATGATATCTCTCTTTCCCTGGACCCTGGCTTCCTGGTGCTGACGGGTGAGACGGGCGCGGGTAAGTCGATCATTGTAGATGCCGTCAATTTGCTGCTGGGGGATCGCGCCGACTCGACCATGGTGCGCGCCGGGACCGATCGCGCCACGATTGAGGGCATTTTTATCGTGCCGCAAACGGCGCAAGCCCTGTTCCAGGACCTGCTTGTGGCGGAGGGCCTGGAAGGTGAATCGCCGGACCAGGTGATCCTCACGCGCGAAGTTCGTGCCAACGGGCGCAGTGTAGCGCGCGTCAACGGCGTGACCAGTAACCTGGGCGTTTTCCGTGAAATCGGCGGCGCTCTGGTCGATATTCACGGCCAGAGCGAACATCTTTCACTGCTTAAGCCCGACAATCACCTCGACCTGCTCGATCGCTATGCCGAGGTGGAAGAAGATCGCGTGGCGGTTGGGCAAATGGTGCGGCAGGTACAGCAGGTGCAGCGCGAAATCCGATCGCTGGAGACGGACGAGGAAGCGCTCGCTCGCCGAATTGACCTGCTCGAATACCAGGTACAGGAGATCACGGCGGCGGCTCCGCGGGTCGAAGAAGAGGCGGAGCTGCAGCAGGAGCGCGTGAAGCTAGCAAATGCAGAAAAGATCGCAGAACTGGCAGCCGAAGCTCAGTTTGCGCTGCTGGGCGAACCGGGCGAAACATCGGCGGTAGACTTGCTGGCGCAGACGGCGATTGTGTTGGGAAAACTGGCCAAGCTCGATCCGGAGCTGGACGAACACTACCAGCTTGCCGAGACGATCAGTGCCCAGGCGGATGAACTGGCCAACACCGTGCGCGCCTATTACGACGAGATCGAATACGACCCCCACCGCCTGGACGAAATCGAAGAACGTGTTGACGTGCTGACACGCCTCAAACGCAAGTATGGCGGTTCGATTGAGGCGGTGCTGGAACATGCCGCGCAAGCCCAGGCAGAACTGGACTCGATCACGCACAGCGAGGAACGGCTGGCCGAACTGCGCGAACAGGAAGATGACCTGTTACGCCAACTTGGCGACCTGGCAGCGGCGTTGAGCACCAAACGCCAGCGGGCCGCTCAAAGCATGAACGACGCCATTGTGCACGAGCTAAGCGAGCTGCGCATGGAAAGTGCGCGTTTCGAAGTCCAGGTTGCCTATGACGATCACCCACACGGCTGTTATGTTGGTGACCGGCGGCTGGCCTATGACGAAACCGGCATTGACCACGTCGAGTTCTATATGGCCGCCAACCTGGGCGAACCGCTGCGTCCTCTGGTCAAAGTAGCGTCCGGCGGTGAAACCGCCCGTATCATGTTAGCGCTTAAGACTGTGCTTTCCTACGCCGACCACACCCCGACCCTGATCTTCGACGAAGTGGACCAGGGCATCGGCGGGCGACTCGGCTCGGTGTTGGGGCAAAAACTGTGGCGCTTGTCGGATCATCATCAGGTGCTGGTGGTCACACACCTGGCTCAACTCGCGGGCTTTGCCGACGCGCACTATCAGGTTACCAAGCACATCCACGATAACCGCACGGTAACGCGCGCCGAACGCCTGGACGATCAGGCGCGCGTCAAGGAATTAGCTGATATGCTGGGTGCGGAAACCGCCAGTGCCCACCAGAGCGCGTTCGATATCCTGATGCTGGCGCGCCGCATCAAAGCCGGCGAAAGCATCGAGACGGCTTGATTATCTCGTTCTAGAGACAACTCAAACAGCAGGTCGGAGATACTTCCGGCCTGTTTTGTTATGGCGCATTTCTCCGCGCATGTAACAGTCTGATATCGTTTATGCTAGACTCTCTACATGTAGACGGATGAACGCTGGCAGGAGAAAAATTTAGTATGTCGCCGGTTGCCTTACAGAATCGACTGGACAGCATGACCACGCCCGGTGATCTGGTGGAAGTGGTTGATGCGGACGAAAAGAAGATTCGCTGCCTGGCGTGTGGGCATCGCTGCCTGCTGAAGAACGGGCGGCGCGGCATCTGCAAGGTGCGCTACAACGACAATGGCACGCTGCGGGTACCTCAGGGATACGTGGGCGCGCTGCAGGTGGACCCGGTGGAAAAAAAGCCGTTTTTCCATGTCACTCCGGGCCAGTCGGTGTTGAGCTTTGGTATGCTGGGCTGCGACTTCCGTTGCAGCTATTGCCAGAACTGGCAGATTTCGCAGACGCTGCGCGACGATGCTGCCGCGCACTCCTTTATGCCCATCTCGTCCGACGAGTTGATTGACATGGGGCTTGCTCGCCGAGCACGGGCGGTTGCCAGCACGTATAACGAGCCGCTGATTACGACCGAGTGGGCGGTGGAAATCTTCAAAAAAGCGCGAGCAGCAGGAATGCTGACCCTGTACGTTTCGAACGGTAATGGCACGCCAGAAGTAATCGATTACCTGCGCCCCTGGCTGGACGGCTACAAGATCGACCTGAAAACGATGCAAGATCGCCACTACCGCAAGGAACTCGGCGGGGTCTTACAGCATGTGTTAGACACCATTCGGCTGGTGTATGAGGCGGGAATCTACCTGGAAGTGCTGACCCTGGTGATACCTGGCTTCAACGACAGTAATGACGAATTGTGGGACCTCGCCAACGCGATCCGTTGCGTATCCCCCGCTATTCCCTGGCATGTGACGGCGTTCCATCCCGACTACAAAATGACCGATCCACCCCGCACCCCGGTCCAGACGCTGGTGCGCGCGGCTGAAATCGGTGCTGAAGCAGGGCTGCACTACGTTTACGCTGGCAACCTACCGGGTCGTACCGGGGAATGGGAAGACACCCGCTGCCCGACCTGCCAGACAGTCCTGGTGCGCCGTATGGGGTTCATGGTGCGTGAGGACAAACTGACGCGAACCAACGGCGTTTGCCCCACCTGTAACACCCAGATTCCCGGTATTTGGCAATGATCTCATCGTAGAAACGACGCGCAATCATGACCAAACACATTGTTCCCCGGTATAAGCTGGTTCTGTGTTATGATCCCAAACCCGGCCAGCTAGAAACCTACTACAACTTTGTCATGAACGAGCTGGTGCCCGCAGTACAGGAAATGGAATTGTATATGTTCGAGGTGTACCATACGCTGTGGGGGGATTTCCCGCACCGGCAGGCAGAGTTTGTGGCCGAGGACCTGGCCATCATTCATACTGCGCTCGAAAGCGACACATGGCAAACCCTGGAACAAACGCTGATGCAGTATGTCACCAAATACCGGCGCAAGATCATCCCTTTCCGGCGAGGTTTCCAGTTGTGATCGCGACCACCATCCCCAGATAAACATCGCCCGGAGCAATGTGCCACCGGGCGTAAAGTTGTATGCGTTGTCAAAGCTGAGCTAGACGTTACTGCACGACGCCCAACTCGCGTCCTACTTTAGCGAAAATCTCCAGCGCCTGGTCCAGGTCGGACTGGGAATGGGTCGCGCTGTTCATCACGCGAATGCGCGCCAGTCCACGCGGCACAGTGGGGAAGCCAATCGCCATTGCAAACACCCCTTCTTCAAACAGCCGCTTGCTGAACTGCTGGGCCAGCAGAGCCTCACCCAGCATCACCGGCACAATCGGTGTTTCGGTGTGGCCGGTATCAAAGCCGAGTTCGTTCATGCCCTGCTTGAAGTACTCCGCGTTGCTCCATAGCTGGTCCACCAGTTCAGTGCTCTCTTCGAGCACATCCACCGCCGCGATACACGCTGCCACATCCGGCACCGTCATCGCGCTGCTGAACAGGAAGGGACGTCCCCGCTGGCGCAGCCAATCCACGATCTCTTGCTTGCCGGCAGAAACACCGCCCACCACGCCAAACGCCTTACTGAGGGTGCCGACTTCGACATCGACCTTGCCATGCAATCCGAAGTGGTCCACAATGCCGCGGCCACCCGTGCCCAACACGCCTTCGCCGTGTGCATCGTCCACCATCAGCAGAATGCCGTGCTTGCTGGCGACGTCGTAGAGTGCGGGGAGCGGGGCCACATCGCCGTCCATGCTGAACACACCGTCGGTGATGATCAACCGCCGTCCGTATTCGGTCGTAGCCGCGATCTGTTTTTTCAGGTCGTCAGGATCGGCGTGTTTGAAGCGCACGATCTGCGCGCGAGAGAGGCGGCACCCGTCGATGATGCTGGCGTGGTTCAGTTCATCGGAGAAGATCACGTCGCCCTTGCCGACCAGCGCGGGGATGGTTGCCAGGTTTGCCGTGAACCCGCTCTGGAACGTAACCGCCGCTTCGACGCCTTTGAAGGCTGCCAGCCGCCGCTCCAGCTCGAGATGCAGGTCCATCGTTCCCGCGATGGTGCGCACTGCTGCCGGGCCGACGCCGTAGGTGTCCATCGTCTGTTTCGCCGCATCCACCAGCCGGGGATGATTCGCCAGGCCGAGGTAGTTGTTGGACGAGAAGTTGAGGACGCGCTTGCCATCGACTTCCAACCAGGCCCCTTGCGCGCTGCCCAGGGTGCGGATGGTGGTGAACAGGCCCTGTTCCTTCAGGCTGGCGATTTCTTCACCAATCCAGGCTAATTTTGTATCGATCATGTAATACTCCTCATTTAGCCGCAAAAGTCTATTGTGCTGATATTTTAGCACACGCACTGCCGAAACCCCTGTTACGAAAAGCACGATTTGATCTGGTCCTTGACCTTGACACAGGGTCAGGGTTTACACTGGGGACATGCAGACTTACACGATTGGACAACTGGCCGCACAAACCGGGTTGACCCGGCGGGCGCTGCGCCTGTACGAGAAGGCGGGGCTGCTGGTACCACTACGCGGCGGGAACAATTACCGGTACTACACAGAGCAGCAACTCAAAGAGGCCGCCGTCATCCGCGAACTGCGCGAAGCCGGGCTGTCATTGCACATCATCGGCACCATCTTCGCCATCAAACGCGCGCCTGGTTCCCCGGAACAGAAGTTAGCTCGCTTTCTGGGCGTGCTCGACGAGGCCCAGGACGAACTGATCGCGCGCCAGCAAGCGATTGATGCCGCGCTGCAACAGATCGCCGCCTACCGCGAAGACGTTTTCGCTGCGATAGAGCAGCTCAATCAAGACGAAAAGAGGAGCGAACAGACATGACCGACAAAGCACAAGCCTACGCGCCCGGGGTGTACGGGTTGGTTGGGGGAGCCGTGAACGTGTACGTGGTGGACGATGCCGAATCCGGTTTGACCATCATTGACGTCGGGTTGCCGGGTTCGGTGAAAGACATCCTGGCGCTGGTGCACGACATCGGACGCATGCCCCAGGACGTGCGCCACATCTTGATCACGCACGCCGATATCGACCACGTGGGCAGCTTGAAGGGATTGGTGGCGGCCACTGGCGCGCGTGTGTATGCCAGCGCAGATTCTGCGATGTACATTCAGCGCCGCCAGAGTCCGCCTCATATCCCTTTTCCAATGACCATTCCGGCCCGGATTGTGGGATTGCTAGCGCTGCGCGCAGTACCGGTGGACCAGTTGGTAGCGGATGGTGATGTGTTGGATATTGCCGGTGGAATGCGGGTGTTGGCGACGCCGGGACACACACCCGATCACGTCAGTTTCTTCTGGGAGCGGGAGCGCGTGTTGTTTGCCGGGGACTTGTTCCGTAATATGGCGGATGGTTTGTCATTGACACTGCCACGCATTACCCATGACGTGAACACTGCTCAACAGAGTGCACGGTCGGCGCTGGCGCTTGATCCGGCGGTGATCTGTCCGGGGCATGGCCAGGTGTGGAGCGCAGCGGAGGCACCGGAGCAAGCCAGGGCGCTGTTAGCCGCACTGCCCGGTGGTTAGGTTTGGCAGCGCGGACTAGACGTAATAGCAAATTTCGCGCGCAACAGCGAATTCACCGGCGCGAGGATGGGACGCCAGTCCTAGCGCGGAGTCGAAGTAGATTTCGATCACAGTATCCAGTCCGACCATTTCCAACAGCTTTTTCACCCGCTCGGCTGGGTTGGCAATTTTGAGGATGCCACCGTTTTTGCGGATATATTGCAGCAGTTGGAATAGCTCGCGCAGGCCGGCGCTGTTCATATACTCAACCCGGCTCAGGTCCAGGATTAATTGGCTACGCCCCTGGGCCAGGGCTTTTTCCAGAGCGCCAGCCAGAATCAACGGTTTTGAGCCGTCAATGCGTCCAATAACTTCCAGCAGGTGTACCTGTCTGTTGTTGGATGATGTGTTGTTCGCCATGCAATGCCCCCAAAAAACGTCTTTTTCACGTTACCTACACAGGTCTATACGCAAACAATCAGCCGAGGTTGTACGATTCTCGCTGTCAAACCTAAAGATTAGGGGGATTTAAAATGAGGGTTTAAGTAGAAATGCCTGCCACCAGCAGGTCCAGCGCCAGCACGTCGCCCACTTTGCCGGTTTTGATCCCGGCGTCGGTTTCCAGCAAGAAGCGATAGATTTGCTCTAACTGCGCGATGGAAAAGGCGCGCACTTGCTGGCCCAGCTTCTCCCCGACGAAAGGATGCACGCCGATGGCTTGCGCGATGCCATTGGGCGACCCGCCTGCATCCAGGTATTCGCGCGCCAGGATCAACAGCCGGAACTGCCGGATGATCATCCCAAACAGGCGCAGTGGCTCGTCTTCGGCCAGCAGGCGGTGCAGCAGTTGCAGCGCGGTGGCACCGTCACGTTTGCCGATGGCGTCCACCATCGCAAACACGTCCGGTTCAGCCACATAGCTGGTTAACAGCGCAACATCCGCCGGACTGATCGGGCGGTCACCATCCACGTAGGCGGCGAGCTTAGCCAGTTCATTGTCAGCCGCGCGCAGGTCTTCACCCACGACAGCCGCCAGGGCAGCGGCAGCCTGCGACATGATCTCGGTCTGATACTCATTGGTGGCCTGGTTGGTAATCCAGCGGACCGGGTTGCGGGGCGGATCGAACAGCTTGTGATAGCCGCCGGGTTCGGTTATAGCCAACTGGAGAATAGGATGGCGGTCGGAGAGCTTGTCTGGCTCCACAAACACGACTCGCGCAAACGAGGGAAGATGCGGGAGTTCGGCAGCAAGTTCTTCCAGGACTGCTTTGCCGGCTTTACCTGCTCCTTTGCGCGCCAGCCAACTGAGCAAACCGTCGACGATCACCAGCCGCTTGTCGCTGAGGAACGGCATCGCGCTGGCGGACGCGATCACGTCCGCGGGCGTAGCGACTTTGCCGTCCAGTACGGTGATGTTAAGCTCAGCCGTTGCCGGATCGCCCATCTGCTCGCGCATGGTGGACAGTTGAGCCTGAAGGCTGAACTCGTCCGGGCCGTGAAAGACGTAGAAGGTTGGTGTGCGTTTGCTCATGTAGAGTGGGTTAGCCGCCAGTTGTACGCACGAAATGCACCGTTAACCGCTGCCCACCCAATGGGATCGGGAATTCGGAACGGGTGATATTGACCACTGCCAGGTCGCCTGGCTCGCCAAGCGTCGTAAAGTGCTGCTGGAAGGCCAGCCCCAGCGGCTGCGACACGATCAATGAAAAAGTGGACAGCAGCACAATGGTGGGGAAGCGCGCCAGGCGTTCCATGACGCCCTGTTTCATGCCTGTTGTACCCACCAGCGTTGCTAACCCACTCATGATGCCCGCTGTCACCAGGCCGGTGCCGCAATTGGGATGAATCGCCAGTCGGTGTTCGCCGTTGCGCATACGGTCCAGTGCTTCATGCACGGCTTTTTCGATTTCCTCGGTCGACACGTTACCGTACAGATAGAAGCCGGACGCTATCGAACGGCCTGCCATGCTCAGGTTTTTGACCTGGCGGCTCAGCAGGTGGATGGTAGCGTGTTCCAGGCCATGATTCCGCCGGATGCGGCGAATCGTGGGTAGGTTTAGGAATGGCGCTGCTAGGATAGCTAAATACTGGATCATCTTTTTCGCTCGTTTCGGTAAGCCCGGTAACCGGTTTTCAGAGTCTCATTTACGGCAGCTCATCCGGCAAGTCAACAGCATACAGTGGCAGCGCGACGATGACCAGCCGGTGGGTGTTGGAATCGTAGGGCCAGCATGTAATGAGCGTAACACGTTCATCATCCGTCGGCAATATCCAGCGGGCGTTTTCCTGTCGTACTGCGACGGGTTGGTCTTCTTCGGCCAGTGTCATGATCTGGGCCACGACGTAAAAATACCGCTGCCCTTGCCCTTCCAGCACCACCATGTCGCCAGGTTCGAGGTGGATCAAGCGACGAAACACTTCCCCATTTACGTTGTGATGGCCGTTGAGCACCAGGTTACCCGGTTGGCCCAGTGTGCCGGAGTTTTTGTGCCAGCCCGCCGCGAAAGTATCAGGCACATCCCACCGGCTGTAAACTACCCCATCCAGCGTGACGGCGTGCTGCCCAACAGGAACAACAGGCGCATCCAGGTTGATCGCGTCGATCACGATCCGCTCTGGTACGACAGGCAGCGGAGTCGGAGTCGGGGTTGCCGTTGAAGTTGCCGTAAAGGTAGCGGTCGGGGACGGCGTAAGCGTCGGCGTGCGGGTGGGCGTGAAGGTTCGCGTAGGCGTGAAAGAGTTCGTTGGCGAGGGAGATGGCGTGGAAGTTGAAGTGCGCGAAGCTGTGGGGGTAGGCGTGACGGTGGCACTGTGGGTAATCGTCGGCGTGCGGCTGGCGATGGCGCTAGCCGGGACCGTTTGGGTGTGTTCGGTTGTGTTTGTAATAGTCAGTGTGCGCGACGGGGATGGCGGTACAGGCGTGTCTGTCGCTGTAGGTGTGATGGGCGTGTGCGTGGCTGTAGGGGTATGATTAGGGGATGTAGTGTGCGTGGCGGTAATGCTGAGCGTAAGTGTGGGGGAAAACGTCGTTGTGGGTGAGGGGGGGATCGTATCGCTAGGTGGCGGCGTCTGCGTCTGAGTTGCGACCTGTCGATCGTTCGCTGCCGTGCTGTTCTCGCCAGTCTCGCTGATGGGCAGGATCGCCACCGCCACCGCATCGCCAGGCAGCGGCGGGGGTGGGATAGGTGCGCCGAGAGCGCTGAAAGTCGGCGTGATGACGGGGGTTCGTGTCGCTTCCGGGGGCAGTATGACGGCCTCTTCCGGCTCGGTCACACCCCACACCAACAATGCAATTCCCCCGCCCAGGCAGGCCAGCCCTAGCACACCCACCACGATTCCCAACCCGACCATCTGCCAGGCGGGTGCTTTGCCACGGGTGTTGCTGGGCGGTTCTCCATGCACGCCGGGGGATTACTCCAGATGTCCGTTTTTTAGAATGGCGGCCAGCACCGCCTGTTCGTTGGCTAGCGTCTCAAACACATGATCGGGCTGGTAGGCGCTGAGTTGTTCCATGCTGAAAGGTCCGGTAGCCACTGCAATTGTGCGCGCGCCAATGCTCGCGGCGCAGGTGATGTCGCCAGGTGTATCCCCGATGATGACGGTGTGTTCGGCCAGCAGATCAACCCCGCTGTACGTTCTGGCTCGTTCAAGCGCCAGCGGCGGCAGCATCGGGCGCTGCCACCCTTCTGACCCGTAGGCGCCGATCTTAAAGTCCGCAGTGTCATACTCGGCAGCTTGAAGCTTGATCGGTACCAGGCTTGCCATGTTGCCCGTTACCAGGCCCAGCAGCGCTGACGGATTGTCCCTCAAGCTAGTCACGACCTCTGGTGCACCGGCACACGGGCGCACCGGGAAATCGTCGATGATGGCTGCCAGGTGCTCTGCTACGACGTCCATGTAGTGCGGGAGTTGGGATTCGATAGTGTGGCGGGCGATGCCAGTGGGTTCCAGCGCTGCGTGCAGAATCCCCCAGTCGGTCATTCCGGCAAAATCAACCTGATCGAGTGCGCCAGTGGTGCCGAACACGTCGTGCACGGCCAGGCGCGTCGCGGCGCGCCCACAGCCGCCTGAGTGCAGCAGGGTGCCGTCAATGTCGAACAGAACCAGGTATTTCGGCTGCATATGTTCGTCCTCTTTGGTTGTCGGTCACGATACAGATTATACCCTGCCGTCGATTTTCTGGGATGGTCGAAAGTGACACTCCTCTACCATATCACGACATTTCACACTACTGAGCGCCTGTCAAAATGAATAGACTTGTGACGAAAATCTCGGTTTGTAAAGAAACCTCATCGCTAAAGGCGTTTGGCCGGTTCGCTTGCAATGCTGTTCACAGGCTCTCCTCTCCTCTGCCGTCTGTGATCGAATTTGTGAGAGGAATTTAGGAGGAATGAATGTCCAAAGAAACACCAACACGTAATATGGTAACGATTGATGGCAATACCGCTGCCGCCCAGGTGGCGCACGCTCTCAATGAAGTTATCGCCATTTACCCGATTACCCCTTCATCGCCGATGGGCGAGCTGGCCGATGAATTGTCGGCGCAAGGCGTGACCAACATCTGGGGGACAATCCCGGATGTGACCGAGATGCAGGCCGAAGGCGGCGCGGCGGGCGCTATTCATGGTGCGTTAACCGCAGGCGCGCTGGCAACCACGTTCACCGCTTCCCAGGGCCTGCTGCTCATGATCCCCAATATGTATAAGATCGCCGGCGAACTGAGCCCTACTTGTTTCCATGTTGCCGCGCGTTCAGTCGCAGCCCAGGCGCTCTCGATTTTCGGCGACCATTCAGATATCACAGCCGCACGCGCCACTGGCTTTGGGTTTATCGCCTCTGGCAGCATCCAGGAAGCGCACGATATGGCGCTGATTGGCACTGCTGCATCGCTCGAATCGCGCGTGCCGTTTGTTCACTTTTTCGATGGCTTCCGTTCTTCGCACGAAATCCAGAAGATCGAAGAACTGACGCAGGATGATATGCGTGAGGTGATAGACGACGAAGCTGTGTTTGCACACCGTCTGCGTGGGATGTCGCCTGACCGCCCGGTGCTGCGTGGTACAGCTCAGAACCCGGATGTGTTCTTCCAGGCGCGCGAAGCTGTGAATCCGTTCTACAACGCTGCTCCTGGCATCGTGCAAGAGGTGATGGACCGGTTTGCGAAGGTGGTTGGCCGCCAGTATCATCTGTTCGACTATTACGGCGCGCCGGATGCCGAGCGCGTGGTGGTGTTGATGGGGTCGGGCGCAGAAACGGCGCACGAAACGATCGACTACCTGGTGGAACAGGGCGAAAAGGTGGGTATGATCAAGGTTCGCCTGTTCCGGCCCTTCTCCGGCGAAGCGCTGGTCAACGCGATCCCCGACAGCGTCAAGACCATCGCAGTGCTGGACCGCACCAAAGAACCCGGTGGCGCGGGTGAACCGCTGTACCAGGACGTGATCACGGCCTACACTGAAGCTATCAGCGCTGGCACCGTCAAGCAGATGCCGGCGATCGTTGGTGGTCGTTACGGCCTGTCTTCCAAGGAATTCACCCCGGCTATGACCAAGGCGGTGCTGGACAACCTGAGCGCATCCGCGCCCAAGAACCACTTCACCATCGGTATCTACGATGACGTGACCGAGACCAGCCTGGAATGGGACCCCGACTTCTCCACCGAAGGTGACGACGTGCACCGCGCGATGTTCTGGGGCCTGGGGGCCGATGGTACCGTCGGCGCGAACAAGAATTCGATCAAGATTATCGGTAAAGGCACCGATAACTTCTGCCAGGGTTTCTTCGTCTACGACTCGAAGAAATCCGGCGCACGCACTATTTCGCACCTGCGTTTCAGCAAGAAGCCAATCCGTAGCACCTACCTGATTTCGAAAGCCGGTTTTGTGGCGTGCCACAACTTCAGCTTCCTCGATCGCTACGACATGCTTAGTGCCCTGAACAAAGGCGGCATCTTCCTGCTCAACAGCCCCTACAGCGCAGAAGAAGTGTGGGACCACATGCCGCAGGAAGTCCAGCAGGCGCTGGTCGATAAGCAAGCTGAGTTTTACGTGATCGATGCCAACAGCCTGGCCAAGTCGATTGGTCTGGGTGGGCGCATCAACATCATCATGCAGGCCGCTTTCTTCAAGATTTCCGGTGTGCTGCCCGAAGAACAGGCGATGGACATGATCAGCCATGCCGTCGAAGACACCTATGGGCGCAAAGGCCAGTCAGTGGTTGATATGAACATCAAAGCCGCTGAGATGGCGCTGGACCGCATCGAGAAGGTATCCTATCCGCAGACCGCTTCCAGCGACCTGACCATGCGTCCGCCTGTGCCGGAACACGCCCCCGAATTCGTCCAGAACGTGACGGCAGAAATCATCGCCGGGCGCGGGGACCTGCTGCCGGTTTCGGCCATGCCCGCTGACGGCACCTACCCCACTGGCACCACGCAGTACGAAAAGCGCGGCGTCGGCATCGAGATCCCGGTCTGGGAACCGGATGCCTGCATCCAGTGCAACCAGTGCTCGTTCGTCTGCCCGCACGCGACCATCCGCATGAAGGTCTACGATGCCCAGTACGCCAATGGCAGTTCCCCGGCCACCTTCAAGACGATGGAGGCCAAGGGCCGCGACTGGAAGGGCATGAAGTACACTGTCCAGGTTGCACCAGAAGACTGCACCGGCTGTGGTGTGTGTGTCGATACCTGCCCGGCCTTTGTCAAGGTTGATGGCAAGAAGACCGACCGCAAGGCCATCAACATGGCTCCGCTGACGGAAGAACTGCGGCAGCAGGAAGCCGAAAACTGGGACTACTTCCTAGGACTGCCGGAAACGGACACGGCGACCTTCAACCGCTTCACGGTGAAGGGGTCGCAGATGCTGCCGCCGCTGTTCGAGTTCTCCGGTGCCTGCTCTGGTTGTGGCGAAACCCCGGTGGTCAAGCTGATGACCCAGCTCTATGGCGACCGCGCGATTATCGCCAACGCCACCGGCTGCTCTTCCATCTACGGTGGGAACCTGCCCACCACGCCCTATGCCCAGCGCGCCGACGGTCGCGGCCCGACGTGGTCGAACTCGCTGTTCGAAGACGCTGCCGAGTTTGGCATGGGGATGCGCCTGACGGTAGACAAGCTGACCCAGTTCGCGTATGAACTGCTGGATGACTTGATCGACGGCGCCGACAACCACGTTGACCTGCTCGAAGGTATCCGCGACGCAGACATGGTTGATCAAGACGCCATCGAAGCCCAGCGCGAGCGCGTGGCCGAACTGAAGGCGCTGCTGGAACAGGATGATAGCGACCTGGCTGCGCAACTGCTGACCGTCGCCGACTACCTGGCCAAGAAATCGGTCTGGATCGT
>JAADYV010000227.1 GCA_010092855.1 Chloroflexota bacterium
ATCACTTGTAAATTGTAATCGTAGACGACGAAGTCATAGTCTGTTGCACATGAAGCGTTTTCGCCTTCGCCTACCGTCACTGCACCGGGACAGCGTTGGTACAGATACACGCCTTCTGTTGGCGAAGGAAGAATATAGTTTTGTCTAATGTACGGTACCCAGTCTGGCAAGGGCGGGTACGGTGACCGTGGCAGTGGTTGATAGCTAGACGGCACCAATGCACCGCTTGATATGTCATAAACATAGTTTTCGCTAATGGAGCTTTCTTTCAGGACGTATAGCTGCGAATCGCTTAACCAACCCAAAGAATATGGTCTCCAGTCTGGATGCCAGGGTTCCTGGATCACGATTTCCTGTGTAGAAAGGTCTATGATGACCAGCTCATCAAGCGCTGGAGATGACTTTGCGACATAAACTCCACCGGGAGACACTGTGCTAAAGTCCTCTAGGGATACCGTGTGCGTATACCGGTAGCCACTGCTCAATTTGACGTACTCGGTGCCCTCCTCTAACGCGCGACTATAGACCAGCGCACCCTCGAAATTTTCCCCTGCTGATTGCGCTCCAACGGGCAAGCGCCCGGCAGCGCTCAAGACGCAACAAAACACCAGCATCAACATCCAGCGACGAGTGGTTTGGTTTTGCATCAGGCTTTCTCCAGACTGAACGAATTGGGCGAGCATCATACGCTGAGCGCCTATTGATGATACGCCAGGTAATCCTGCACGATTTCGCGTGCGACCTGCCGCGCCTCGACGTTGATTGCGCGCAGCATCCCCGTTGGCGCGACGTAGAAACCGCAAAAATACAGGCCGGGCACCGCCGACCGGACTCCACTGCTGCGCGGTGTGCCATCCTCCTCGACTGCACCCTGTAACACGACGGCCCCGTCCAGGAAATCGTGCACCTCCGGGCGGTAGCCGGTGGCCAGGATCACGGCGTCGAAGGCTTGCCGCGTCCCGTCCACGAACTGCACGCCCTCGGTCGTGAAGCGCTCGATGCCGGGCCAGATGCGGATCGTGCCGCGCCTGACCTGCTGCATGGTGCCCACATCCAGCAGCGGAATGCGGGCGTCGCGCTTGATCTGCGTGATGGGGCCATAGGGCAGCTTGCGCAAACCGTGCCGCGAGATGTCGCCCACCGTCAGGCGTACCAGGGGCGCGCTCAGGCTGTCGGCGAGGCCGGTCGGCAGCCTGCTCAACACCACCGCCAGCGCCAGCACCGGGATGCCCAGCACATCACGCGGGACCACGTTGACCGGGCCGCGCACACACAGCGCCGGACGTGCGCCGTACTCCCACAGGTCGAGCGCGATCTCGCCGCCGGAATTGCCAAAACCGACCACCAGCACGCGCTGGTCCTTGAACGCCAACCCGTTTTTGTACTCCGACGAATGCAGCACCAATCCGGGGAAGTAGTCCATGTCCGGCCAGGAGGGACGCACCGGCACGCGCGCATAACCCGTTGCCACCACCAGATTGTGGGCGCTGTAACGAGCCGTGGCCGTTTCCACGATCCAGGCATCGTTTTCGCGCCGCGCCGACGTTACCGCCTGGTTAAAAACCGGTTCCAGCCCGAAGTGGTGGGCATAGCCTTCCAGGTATTCGACCACCTGGTCGCGCGCCGGATAGCGGGGATGGTGGCGCGGGAAGGGCAGGTGGGGCAGCGCCGAGAGCCGCTTGTCGGTGTGCAGGTGCAGGCGGTCGTAGTGCTTGCGCCACGCCGCACCGATTAGCCCGGTCCGTTCCAGGATCACGAACGGGACGTTGGCACGCTGCAAACCGGCCCCCACCGCCAGCCCTGCGGCCCCGGCCCCAATGATGATGGTGTTGGTGTCGGTCATGTCCGGATGTCTCCCCTGGGTCGAATGCGTTCTGCCTGCTTGTACTGTAGACTATAACGCATAAAGTGGGCCAGTTGCAGAGGTTGAGATACCGTTATAAAACGATAAAAAGAAACATTTTTGATGATGATTTTTTGACAATTGAATGCGACTTTGCTACGCTTGTGCAATACAGCACAGGTTCACGACAAGGGGGACCCGGCGCGTTTTTCGCTCCTTACTCCCCACGCATATCCAAACTTGCCACCTGCTGCTGTTGGTTTTTTTTCTGGAAAACGTTGGGCCACGCATGAACGACAAACAGCACCACCGCTCTGCTCGCGGTGACGCGCGTAACGCTGACCCACGCGCAACCACACAGGATTACACCCGCAACCTGGCATTGGCTGCCGTCGCGGGGCAGTCGGGTTGTGTAACCGTGATCTTGATCTTTGCGGGGCTGTTTTTGGGCATGTACCTCGATTCCCGGTTGGGAACGCACCCGGCGTTTACGTTGGGACTGATTCTGTTTAGCATTCCTGTGAGTCTGTACGCAATGATCCGGATGATGCTCTCCTCAGTTGGCGCAATCCACCTCTCTCCCCCGGTCGGCAAGTCTGGGATGGGCGGGGCGGCTTCCCCCGAAAAATCGTTTAAGAAGGAGAATGGCTCTTGAGAGGAGTTTTGATACTTTTAGGCATGCTCGCGGTTGCCGCGGTGATGTGCTTCGTCGTGCCCTTCATACTGATGCCTGCCGGAGACGTGGCGGTGGCGCTGCCAGTGATTATGGTGCCGGGCGAAGAGGTCTGGTCCGATTTCCTGGATTTGGGCTTCCCGATGACCAACACCGTCATCGGCACGCTGGTGGCGGATGTGCTGGTGCTGGCCTTTGCGCTGGGCGCAACTCGCCGCATCAAGGAGGTCCCCGGACGGCTGCAGGGCCTGTTCGAGGTCATGACCGATGCGTTGTATGGCCTGGCTAAATCGACGGCAGGTCACAACGCGCGCAAAATCTTCCCGCTGATGGCGACCATCTTCCTGTTCCTGTTGATCGCCAACTGGGTCAAGCTGGTGCCGGGCGCGGAGAGTATCGGCCTGATGCACTGCGCGCACGAAGGCGTCAACGGGTACGAGAAGAACGGCGCAACGCTCAAGGTCAGCGAAGCGCTCGACCCCGGCACGCGCGCCACCGAAGAGAACTACGAGCTGTGCCACGACAAAGAAGAAGGCCACGCGCATCATAACGAGGTGGAAGAAATCATCCAGGACGCGCTGCTGGTGGCTGCGGCAGACGAACTGGACGAGGACTCGATCTCCTACAAGGATGACGTGGGCAACGATACCAGCATGGCCGAATATCTCGCGCAGCAAAACGAAGATGAAGACATCGACGTTGATGCCAGCGAGGTGGTTTTTGCGGCGGCGGGTATTGCCTGGGCGGACCTCGCCCATGCGCTGGAATCCGGCGAGATCGAGGCGGAACTGCTGGAAGAAGAGCTGGCCGCCCTGCACGCCGAGGAACCGGAAGTGATGGTCGAAGACCTCGCCGCAGAGGACGAAGGCCAAGCGCCGGCCCGCTTCGAAGACGTGGTGGAGCACGTGTTCGAAGAGAAGTTCTACCGCGACGACCTGTACGCAGTGACGCCGTTTGTGCGCGGCGCGGCCACCGACCTCAACCTGACGCTGGGGCTGGGTTTTCTGGCGTTTATCGCCATCCAATACTTCGGCGTGACGGCGCTCGGTATCGGCTATTTCTCCAAGTTCATCAACACCCCGGCGCTGGAAAACATCGGCAAGCGCCCGATGGGACTGATGGACTTTGTGGTGGGCCTGCTCGAAATCATTTCGGAGCTGGCGAAGATTGTCAGTTTTGGCTTTCGTTTGTTTGGCAACCTGTTCGCGGGCGGCGTGCTGCTGTTCGTGATGTCGTTCCTGGTGGCGATGCTGGTGCCGGCAGGCGTGTATGTGCTAGAACTGTTCGTAGGCTTAATCCAGGCGTTTGTGTTTGCGATGCTGCTGCTGGTCTTCTCCTCGATTGCGATGCAAGGCCACGATCATGGCGAAGAACACTAGGCCGTGTTGACATTGGTCCTCAGGGGGGCGACCTCCCCGGCGAAAATGCCAACACGACCAAGCTGGATAACATACATTGACGATATCATGCGGCGCGCTAGCTGCGCCCACAAAAAACAACGGAAAGGTTAGGAGGAATTCATGGAAGTAGATGCGGCAAAGGCGATTGGCGCTGGTCTGGCGATGATTGGCGTGATTGGACCCGGTATTGGTATCGGGGTGTTGGTGCAAGGGGCATTGAACGCCATCGGGCGCAACCCAGAGGCCTCGGGCCAGATCACCACAAACATGATTTTGGGTATCGCGTTTGCGGAAGCTGTGGCGATCTACGCACTGGTTGTGTCCCTGATCATCCTGTTCGTGCTGTAAGCGAGCGGAACGAGGAGGATAAGGGTGGAAAAGTTAGGCATTAACACAGGGTTTTTCATTGCCCAACTGGTGAACTTCGGCATCATCTTTTTCCTGCTGGCCCGGTTTGCGTGGCCGCGCGTGATCGATATGCTCGATGAACGCTCGGAGAAGATCGCTAAAGGTCTGGAAGATGCACGGGCCGCCGAAGAAGCACGCCAGAACGCCGAACGCGAGAGCGAGAAAATACTGGCGCAGGCCCGCGCCGATGGGCAGAAGTTGATTGACGAAGCCCGCCAGCGCGGTGACGAACAGGTCAAGCTGATGGTGCGCGAGGCGACGCAAGAAGCCGAAGAGCGCCGGGCGCAGTCTCGCCAGCAGGCGGAGGAAGAACGCAACCGCATCCTGGCCGATACCCGCTCGCAAATCGTGGCACTGGCAATGGCCGCCGCCGAGAAGGTGATCGGCGAAGCGCTGGACGAAAAACAGCAGCATGCCGTGATCCAGTCCTTCTTCGCCGGGGGGCCCGCCGACGCCAAAGGGCTGGGCGACCGGGTGACGGTGGTGACCGCGCTGCCGCTGACCGACAGCGAGCAGGCCGAGGTCCAGAAGGTGACCGGGGCCGCCGAGATCGACTACCAGGTTAATCCAGAGATTCTGGGTGGTATGATCTTGCGCGCCGGTGACAAAGTGGTGGATGGAAGTGTACGCGGCGACCTGGCGGCGCTGTCAAGCCAGTTGCGCTAGCTGCGGTTAGCCCTGCGCGTGTGCTTGCCGGGAAGCCGCCTTTTAAACTATACTTTTTGCAGCCACGTACAAGCAACGTGCACGTAAAACTGAGGAGCACACAACCAGGGGACGGCGGTTCCCTGGTTTTTTTTCGTGTGGGGCGAGAGCCCGTCATTCGCCGATTTGCTCCTCGCCTGGTTCACGTTGTGCACTGGCTTATGCGCTGCTTAGAAATGAAGTCTGCTGAAGCGACTCATTTATCCTTCTGCCAATATACTCAACATGTTCAACAAGGTGCATGCTAGTGAACGTCTATAGCGCAAAACAGGAGGCCCTTTCAGTGGACTATTGTCCGATGTAGCCTGGGTGCTTTTAGTAGCGAAGCGGCTTGAGCCCACACGCGGCGATACAGCATCTGACTCCTTTTCGATAAAAACGTGCACCATCGTTTGTGGATAACGCATGTCACGTATAGGGTGGGAAAAACTACGACGGTTCCTTAATGTTTTCTCAGCGGGCAACTTCTTGCTACAATCCAGGCGTGGCCTATTTTTTTTCCACCAGGAGTAATGCGTGATGCGGACCCTTCCATTAGGCAACACCGGCGAGCAGGTCAGCGCGCTGTGTCTGGGCGCGATGTATTTTGGCACGCGGCAGGACGAGGCGCTGTCGTTTGCTTTGCTGGACCAGTATGTCGAGGCAGGCGGCACCTTTATTGACACCGCCAACATTTATGCCCACTGGGCGGCTGGCGGGCAGGGCGGCGAGAGCGAGGCGCTGCTGGGCCGCTGGATGCGCGCACGCGGCAACCGTGACCAGTTGTTCATCGCCACCAAAGTCGGCTTTGCCTATCAAGACGTTCCGCGCGGCCTGTCCCCCCAACTGGTTGAAGACGAGTGCAACAAGAGCCTGGAACGGCTGGGCATCGACACCATCGACCTCTACTATGCCCATTGCGACGACCGCACGACCCCCATCCGCGAGTCGCTGGTGGCCTTAGATAAGCTGGTCCAGGCGGGCAAGGTGCGCTATATCGGGGGCAGCAACTACGCGGCCTGGCGGCTGGAACGCGCCCACGCCGTCAGCAAGGCCGATGGGCTGGCGTCGTTTTGCTGCTTGCAGCAGCGCTACACCTACTTGCGCCCCAAACCCGGCACCGCTTTCGACCCGCAGCTCGCCGTCAACGACGACATGCTGGACTACGTCGCTTCGCGCGCGGATGATTTTACGCTGCTGGCCTATTCGGTGCTGCTCAGCGGCTCCTATACCCGCGATGACCGGCCCATCCAGGAGCAGTACGCCGGGCCGGACAGTGACGCGCGGCTGGCTGTGCTGCGCGCCGTGGCGGATGAACACGGTGTCTCGCCCAACCAGGTGATCCTGGCCTGGATGCTGCACAGCGATCCGCCGGTCATCCCGCTGATTGCCGCCAGCAGCCACGCCCAGATGGCCGAGAATCTGGCCGCGCTCGATCTCACCCTCACGCCGGAGCACATGCAGCGTCTGAACGCTGCCCGCGCCTAGCCAGGAGCGTCGTCATGTCCATCTACCGCAGTGCCGCCGGAGAAGCCATTATCCTGGCGATGTATGACCGGCAGGTCGCGGCGCTGGGGACGGTGGACGAGCGGGTGGTCGAGACGCGCTTTGGCCCCACCCACGTCCTGATCACCGGCCCGCAGGACGCTCCGCCGCTGGTGCTGCTGCACGGCAGCCACGCCACCGCGCCCTACTCGCTGCGGACGGTGCTGCCGCTGGCCGATCACTACCGTGTTTATGCCCCGGACATCATGGGGCATCCGGGGCGCAGCGCGTCGAAGTTTCTGCCGCCGCGTGACCTGTCGTATGGCCGCTGGATCGGGGATGTGCTGGAGGCGCTGCGGTTGGGTGCGGTGCCGGTGGTCGGGCTGTCATTTGGCGCGGGCGTTATCTTGCGGCTGGCGGCTTATGCCCCCGAAGCGATCACGGCGGCGGCGCTGGTGGTGCCTGCGGGCGTGATCAGCCCGCCGATGTTTCCCATGATCGCGCGCATGGCGCTGCCGATGCTGGCCTACCGTCGCCTGCCCACGCGGGAACGCTTGCTGCGCGTGGTGCGGCTGCTGGCCGACCCGGTCAAGGAGGAGCACCTGGGCATGGTGGGCGCGATCTTCGACCATGTTAAGCTGGAACCCGGCTGGCCGCGCCCGGCCACCCGCCGCGAACTGGTCGATCTGACCGCGCCGGTGCTGGTGCTGGCCGCCGACCAGGATGTGTATTTTCCGGCAGCGCGCGTGATCCCGCGTGTGTTGTGGTTGTTCCAACACCTGGCCGCCGCCGAGGTGATCACCAACTGCAC
>JAADYV010000228.1 GCA_010092855.1 Chloroflexota bacterium
CGCGCGCAGTTTCCGCTCACGCGAGAGTCTTACGAGTAGAAAAACTAAAAAGATGATTTGACATCCACTAAAAAGCTGATATAATCACACTTTGGCACAGTTGAGAAAAACGGTTCCTAAAAACTGGCGGTGTACGTGGCCTTTAGCCTCCAATGCCAGAACAACGATAGCGGGTGTGTCGCGGGGCGAGGCTTTTCCTGGAGCGAAAACAAAAGCGCGGAAATTGAGGGGTTTTTCCGGGCTGTTTTTGCGTTTCCACAGTTGTCTTAATTACTCCGCACTAGGTTCTGTTGTTTTTAGCGTTAGTTCATGCAGTTGGATAGTGAGCACCTGAGCGCAGAGGAGGTACCGCCTTGGAGGCGAAAGACTTTAGCGCACTGCGTATTAGTTTGGCATCCCCTGAGCAAATCCGTTCGTGGTCGTATGGCGAAGTAACCAAGCCAGAGACGATCAACTACCGCCGTCTGCGTCCGGAAAAAGACGGCCTGTTCTGTGAGGCGATTTTCGGCCCTACCAAAGACTATCAATGCTACTGCGGCAAGTACAAGAATGTTCGCTATCGTGGCATTGTCTGCGATAAGTGCGGCGTTGAAGTGACGCGCTCCTCGGTGCGCCGCGAACGCCTGGGTCATATTGAGCTGGCTGCCCCGGTTGCCCATGTCTGGTACACGCGCCGTGTACCGAGTTACCTGGGCATTTTGCTGGACGTAAGCCGCCGAAACCTGGACCGTGTGCTCTATTTCGCCCAGTACGTTATCACCCATGTCGATGAAGAAGCGCGCCAAAAAGCGCTCAAACGTATCGAAGAAGACCTCGGCCACCAGTCTGAACTCATCCGCGAAGAGTTCGAGGGCCAACAGGCTTCCATTCGCAGCGAGCGCGAAGTGGACCTCACCGGTCTGCAAACGCAGATCGACTCCATCAATGCCCGCTTCAACGAGGAGCAGGCCAGCCTGTCCGAAGCGGTGATGGCCGAAGCGCAGATGCTGCAAGACCGCATCGACGCCCAGATGAACAACGTTCTCCAGTCGGACTTGTTCTTCGAGTCGGCAGGCGTGCTTGTGGCCGAGAAGGGCGACAAGGTCGAATACGACATGCTGGAGACGGTTCAGGACGCCGCCAAGCAGCGCCTGAACGAGATTCTCGACGATGTCGAAACGCGGCGGCAGGCCGAACTGGATTTGCTCGATGCACGTGTCGATGAGCGCACCAACGAAGCGGCGGACGAAATCCAGGACATTCAAGCCCAGATGGACCGCCGGGTTACGCGGCTGCACCAGATGGCGGGCGAGGCGCGCGACGAACTGCTCTCGCTGCAAGAACTCCAGTTCCTGGGCGAGCCGCGCTATCGTGACCTGAAGCAGCGCTATGGCCAGGTCTTCAAGGCCGACATGGGGGCCGAGGCATTCCTCGAAATCCTCAAGCACATGAACCTGGAAAAGCTGGCGGTGGAACTGTGGCATGAAGTGCGCACCACCCGCAGCAAGCAGCGTCGCAAGAAGGCCACCAAGCGTCTGCGCGTGGTCGAGAGCCTGATCAAGAGCAACAACCGGCCCGAATGGATGATCCTCTCGGTGCTGCCGGTGATTCCGCCCGACCTGCGCCCGATGGTGCAGTTGGATGGTGGCCGTTTTGCTACCTCGGACCTCAACGACCTGTACCGCCGCGTCATCAACCGCAACAACCGACTCAAGCGCTTGCTGGAACTCGGCGCGCCGGACGTCATCGTGCGCAACGAAAAGCGCATGTTGCAGGAAGCGGTTGACAGCCTGCTCGACAACAGCCAGCGCGGGAAGGCACTCAGTCGTCGCGGGCGGCGCGAACTGAAATCCCTGAGCGATATGCTCAAAGGTAAGAAAGGTCGCTTCCGCCGCAACCTGCTGGGGAAGCGTGTGGATTATTCGGGCCGCAGCGTGATCGTGATCGGCCCCAAGCTGAAGCTGCACCAGTGTGGGCTGCCTAAAATCATGGCGCTGGAACTCTACCGGCCTTTCGTCATCAGCCGCCTCGTGCAATATAACTACGCCAGCAACGTCAAGGGAGCCAAGCGCATCATCGAGCGCGAGCGTCCCGAAGTGTGGGAAGTGCTGGAAGAGGTTATCCAGGAACGCCCGGTGCTGCTCAACCGCGCGCCGACCCTGCACCGGCTGGGTATCCAGGCTTTTGAACCGCAGTTGGTCGAGGGCAAGGCGATCCAGATTCACCCGCTGGTATGCTCGGCCTTTAACGCCGACTTCGACGGTGACCAGATGGCAGTGCATGTCCCGCTGAGTGAAAAAGCCGTCAATGAAGCGCGCGACTTGATGTTGAGCACGCGCAACCTGCTGAAGCCCGCTGATGGTTCGCCCGTTGTCGCCCCGTCGAAGGACATGGTGTTGGGTAATTATTACCTGACGATGGACCCAACCGCCGAAATCATATGCATCGCGGACCGGGCTGCTGAATTTGCGAGTTGGGAAGCGGTGCGCCAGGGTGGTTTCCGGCTGGCAGCGGTCGAAAACGCCGCCGGGCTGCGTCAGATCGAGTTCCGCGAACTGGACTATGGCAACGAAGTGGTTGCCCTGGTTGAACAGCGGCTGGAAGATGGTTCCAAGTACAAGGCCTTCGACCAGATGGTTGACGGGCTGCTTGAAGGGCGTTTTGACGCTGCCGTGCATAATGCCTTTGAGATGACCGAATATCTCAAGAAAAACCCCGACGTGCCGCTGACCATCGCCAATTTACACCAGCGCCAACTCGTGGTCGATATGGACGAGGTCGAGTACCTGTATGGCCTGGGCAAAGTCAACCTGCACACGCCCATTCTGTTGGGGAACTACTATGACGATCCGGGCCGCGAACCACAACCCGAACCCGAAATCACAACGGTAGGACGCGCCCTCTTTAACCGCATCCTGCCAGACGACATGCGCTTTGTGCAGGACACCTTCGCCAAGAAGGGGTTGCAGAAGCTGGTGGCGCGCGTGTACCAGCGTTACGGTCCCTCGCGCACAACCGACGTTGTAGACGAGATCAAGAATCTCGGCTTCCACTATGCCACTATTTCGGGTACAACCATCGCCGTTTCCGACCTGACCGTGCCCCACGAACGCGAGCAGATTCTCGACGACGCCACGCTTACTGTCGATACGGCGCAGCGTGATTTCCGGCGCGGCCTGCTTACGGAAGAAGAACGCTACCAGATCACGGTCGATAGCTGGAACAAGGCCAAGTCTGACCTGAAGGACCTGATCAGCGAGTCGCTGGATCCCTTTGGCCCGATTGCGGTGATGGCTATTTCAGGCTCGACCAAAGGCGGTTTTGGCCCGATTACCCAGTTGGCCGGGATGCGTGGCCTGATGGCCGACCCGTCCGGGCGCATCATCGACTTGCCGATCAAGAGCCACTTCCGCATGGGCTTGACGGCGTTGGAATACTTCATTTCGACGCACGGTGCCCGGAAGGGTCTGGCTGACACCGCGCTGCGTACTGCGGACGCGGGGTATATGACGCGCCGCCTGGTGGATGTGGCCCAGGACATGATCATCAACCGCACCGACTGTGGCACTAACGCTGGTATCAAGCTGCTGAACCCGGCGCATCCCAATAACCAGGACGCGCGCGGCGCGCCGCTGCCCGAAGCGGACGTAGCAGGCCAGGCGAGTTTTGAACGCATTGTGGGGCGCATCGCCGCACGAGACGTATTCCATCCCGAAACCGGCGAAATTATCGTCCGCCGGAATGAGATGATCGACGAAGACGTCGCCGACGCGATCCAGGACAGCATTGTCGAATACATCATTGTGCGCAGCCCTATGACGTGCTCGCTGGTACACGGCGTATGTGCCTTGTGTTACGGGCGCGACCTGGGGCGCGGTGAGTTGGTTGAGATCGGCGCGGCGGTGGGTATTGTGGCCGCCCAGTCGATTGGCGAGCCAGGCACCCAGTTGACGCTGCGAACATTCCACTCCGGTGGTGTGGCGCAGCGTGCGGGTGACATCACCAGCGGTTTGCCGCGTGTGGAAGAACTGTTCGAAGCGCGCAAGAAGCCCAAGGGCGAGGCCGTCGTAGTCGATATCTCCGGCACCCTGCGCCTGATGCGCAAGGAAGGTGTGCGTATCGCGCGCGTGATCAACAGCCAGGTCCAGAACGAAAGCCACGATATCCCGTTTGGGTATGAATTAACGGTTGAAGACGGCGACAGCGTCAAGGATGGCCAGACACTGGCCGAACAGGCCGACGGGGATGACGTGATCTCGGCAGGGCTGGCAGGCGATGTCTATCTCGAAGGGCACACGCTTTACATCCGCGCAGAGATCGAAGACATCCGCGACTACGAAATTCCACAGAACGCGCGTCTGCTCGATGGCGTGGAAGACGGGATCGAAGTCAAGGCCGGGCAGCAGCTTACCGAAGGCTCCAAAAACCCGCACCGCATCTTGCGCATTCTGGGCATGGAAGCCGCCCAGCACTACCTGCTTAACGAGGTACAGAAAGTGTACCGCAACCAGGGTGTGAACATCGCCGACAAGCACTTCGAGGTCGTCATTCGCAAGATGATGAGCAAAGTCCAGATCACGCGCAGCGGCGACAGCGAACTGCTGCCGGGCGAGTTGATCGACAAGCTGATTCTGCTGGAGATGAACGACCAGTTGATCGCGCAAGGCAAGGAACCGGCGGCGGCGACTCCGGTGCTGTTGGGTGTCACCAAGGCTGCCCTGACCACCGACAGTTTCCTCTCAGCATCGTCGTTCCAGCACACGATCAAGGTGCTAGCCGGGGCCGCCATCGAAGGTAAGGTTGACAAACTGTACGGTCTCAAAGAGAACGTTATCATCGGCAAGCTCATTCCGGCGGGTACGGGTTTCCATACCTACCAGGACCGCGAAATCTCGGTTAACAACGAAGAGGCCGCCGGTCTGGAAGTGCCGGAAGATGATATCGACGACGACGAGGACGACGAGCTGTTGGACGAGGCTGAACTGGGCACGTTGACCACCAGTGCCAAAAACGGCGGTGAAGAGCTGGAGGAGTTGGAAGACGACGAGGACGACGACCTGGAAGACGACGAGGATGAAGAAGAAGATTTCGATGATGAAGACGAAATCGCCTCGTTGGAAGTGATGACCGAAGAAGAAGACGGTATGGGCGACTTCGACGACTAACCCCGTCACCGGCAACCAGGTATCTCTCGCTGCAGAAACACAACGGGCGTATGGTCAAAAGCAACCATGCGCCCGTTTTTATTGGTCTGGTAGTGCAGCGTCAGTTCTTGGGCGTCTGCTGAAGCATGGTATACACCGGGCGCGGCTGCCACAGGCTGTCCAGCAAGCCGTAACCGGCCTTAGGGTCGGACTGGTCCACTGCGCCGGGAATGGTGGCGAAGTTCAGGTTCCATAAAATCATGGGACCCATGTAGGGGCGTTCCTGGCCGAGTTGGAAGGCTTGCAGCGTATAGTCTGCCTGCTGCCACTGGTCGATATAGCCGAAGTATTCCTGGCCGGGAGGAACAGGGGGCTGGGGGCCAGACCCGCCGTTGCCGGTGCGCAGTCCATCATAGGTGGCCCAGCCGAACTCGGTGGTCCATAGCTGGGCGTTGGCATGTCCGTTGGTCGTCATAATCTGCCAGTAGTCCTCGATGGTTTGCAGGAAGAAAAACTGCGGCTGGTCGTCCCACCCCACCCCCGGGTTATCGATACAGCAGTAGGCATCGGGCGCGTTGGCCCAGCCGTAGGGGTGAATGCCGACGGCGACATTCTGTCCATATTGGGCCAGCCCAGAGTCGTACAACTGCTGGAGCCAGGTCCGGTCATTGGTTGACCACTGCGAGTCGCCGGTGGGAGCGGGGGCTGCCGTAATGACGGTGATGGCCGGCGAGAACGCGCGGATGGCATCGTAGGCCGGGCGGAAATAGCGCATGTAGTCCGCCCCGGTGATGGGGTGCCCGTACCATTCACGCTGCAGATTCGGTTCGTTCCAGACTTCAATGGCGTCGATGACGGGCTGCCCGCTGGAGTCGAACCCGATCATGTTCAGCATCCCGGACATGAAGTTGGCCAATGCTTGTGGATCGTCGGGCGGGCCATCCTCGCGCATGACGCCGTCAGTATCCGGCGTGCGGGACCAACCGGGCGCTTTGGCCACGCTGACCATGACGTAGAAGCCCTGGTTGTGCGCCTGTTGGACATACTGGCGCAGCATGAAGAACAACTCAGTATAATGCCCCGGCGCATACTCCAACAGCGACCAGTTGAACTGGAACTTGATCCAGGCCACATCCAACGCACGTGCACGGGCGAGCACCTCGTTCAGTTCGCGGCTGTCGATGTTGGGATGAATCTGTACGCCCATCAAATTGCGCTGCAAACCGGGCAGGGGGGTCGGGCTGGGTCCCGGCGTGGGGACCGTGGTTGGCGGCAGCGTGGCCGGTAACCGGGTTTCGGTCGGTACCAGCGTGTGGTCTGGGCCAACGATGGGGCCGAAAATCGTGCCATCCGATGCTTCGCCATCTGACGGCGCGGGCGAGGTCCCATCGTCATACGGTGTGATGGTCGCAGTAGGGCCAACCGGACCAGATGGAACTGGAGTCGCCGTCGTGCTGATGATGGGCCCAAACTGCGGCGTGGGAGAGGCCTGAGCCGGTCCTGGATTCATGACCAGGCGATCCTGGGTAGTGATCGTCGTGGCCGTTGGCGTTGGGTCAGGTCGCGCGTTTTGACTGCAGGCGGTTAGAACAACCGCGGCCAGCGCAACCAGGAAAAAAAGGCGAGACAAGATTGTTTTCATACACACACCCACAAGAGATGGTTATTATGAACGTCCCCAATAATAAAGGGAGGTCGGTGCCGGGGCAACCGACGACATCATGACGGCGGCACCATGACGACGACATCATGGCAACAAAACGTCAACACCCACCGCGCCGGCGAATTTTCGCTAGGCAGTGGGTGTTGTTGGCTGTGAAAGCGTGTTTGGCAAAGCAGGGCGAACTAGCGCCCCTCGACCCCTGCGGCTGGTGTTTCCGGCGGTTGGGGCGCAGATTCTCCGTTGTGCCCGTTCTTGCCGTTCTTACCATTCTTGCCGTTTTTGCGATTGCCATTGATGTCGCGCTTGACGCTGGCTCCCGTCGTGGGTTCGAGCACGGTTTTGCGCAAGAAATCGTGTACCGGGCTGCTGCGGCGCTTGACCATGATCACTGTCACAGCGGCCCGACGGGCGACTTGTTCCGGCACATTACCTACCAGGATGTTTTCGAACAGGGGTTCCTCGCTGGCGCCCATGATGACCATGTCGTGCGCAGCGGATTCCTTGACGATTCGGTCGGAGGCGTTGTCGCTCTCTGCCGACTCCATCTCGATATGGGGGTAGTGGTTGCTTTTGACCAGATTTTCCAACATCTTCTGGATGCGGACGCGGGCGCTTTCGCGCGCGTTTTGCGGCAGCACCGAGAACAACACGATGCGGACCGGCTCCGCGCCTGGGTTAAGGTTGTTGTACTGCTTGGCCAACACCACCGCCAGATCACGTGCGCGGCGGCTGTTGGAGCCACCCGCTGTCGGCACCAGGATGCTGCGAATGGGCCCGGTTATTTTGCGGTGGCGGACCACGGCGATATCGGTCGGTGGATTATCGACGATGGGGTCGATGACGCTGCCGAACACGCGACCACTGCTGCTGGTTGTGCCTGGCCAGCCGAGTACGATCATGTCGCTGGCGTTTTCGACCGCGGTCTTTCGCACCGATTCGGCCACGTTGCGACCCAACCGGATCATGGTGTGGACCGGTACGTCGCGTTTCTTGGCCACCTGTATGACGGTCTCCAGGTATTCGCGGCCTTCTTTTAGGAAGTAGCGTCCGTCGGTAAGCGAAAGCTGGGGTGGTACTTCGGCTACGTGCAGCGCCAGGACTTCGCCGCCATTGTGCCCGGCGACCAGCGAACCGATCAGGCCCAGGGTTTCGGCCTCTTCGACATTGTCAACCGGGATCAAGACCGAGAAATCGCGCGAAACCAGCACTTCTTCGTGCAAGATATCGGTCGGCTTTTCCATCTCCTCAATACGCGAGAAGTGCGTGTAATAGGCCAGCGCCCCGACCACCAGCCAACCGATGGCCACATACCACGCAATCGGGCTAAAGGTGAACAGGTAGATGGCCAGGCCCAGGTTGGTCAGCAGGCCGATGATGGGGACCGCCGGGAACCAGGGAATCACAAATCCGCGGTCCAAGTCGGGCATTTTCTGCCGCAGCGTCATCACCGCGACGTTAACCTGCAAGAACAGCAGCAAGAACATGATGTCGGCGGCGGCGGCCACGTCTTCAATCGGTAGCGCCCAGGCCATGATGATCATGAATGCGCCGGAGATGCCCACTGCCCAGAAGGGAGTGTGCCGTACCGGGTGGATGCGCGAGAAGAACGACGGCAGGTTGTGGTCGCGCCCCATCGCAAACGAGACGCGCGAGGACGAGTAGGTCGTCGCATTGAGCGCAGACATGGTCGATGCCAGGCCACTGATCAACAGCAGTACCGTTCCGGCAGGCATGAACTGCCCGGCTGCTTCCACGACCGCCGTTTCGCCCTGTTCGCCCAGGAAGATGTAGGTGGGGCCGCCGTCCGGGTCTTCGACCGCGCCCAGCGACACGAACGCCACCGCGATATAGATGACGACCACGATGGCGATAGCCACGAAGATGGCGCGCGGAATGTTGCGCTTGGGGTCCATCACTTCTTCGCCAGACTGGGCGATGATCTCATAGCCCTCAAACGCGATGAAGGTCAGCCCCATCGCCACCACGATCCCGCCGAGTCCGTTGGGGGTGAAGTCGTCGAGAAAGCGCTCGTTGGCCCAGTTATCGGCCTGAAACAGTGCAATGATGCCGAAGACCACGAACAGGCCCAGGATGATCACCTTGGCGATGGTGACTACGTTGCCAACCGTGCCGGTTTCGGATGCGCCTCGATAGTTGATGTAGGTGAACAGCGCGATGATACTGGTGGTGAAGAACAACACCCACACGGTTTCACTGATGCCCAGCGTCGGAATACCCGCCAGGTCCCATAGTTCTAATGCAAAATGGCCAAACCCCAGCCCGTAAAGGCTGCCAGCGACGGCGTGAGCAAACCAGCTCATCCAACCCGAGAGGAAGCCATTCGCACCCCCTAATCCCTCCTTGACCCACAGGTAACCACCCCCGGCTTCAGGGAAGGCCGAGCCGAGTTCAGCATAGGCCATCGCGGTGAAGGTGGTGACGACGCCGTTGAGCAAGAAGGCGAGAATGAGTGCAGGACCGGCTTCGTTGGCCGCGACGCCTGTCAGGACGAAGATGCCTGCCCCGATCATTGCGCCCACCCCGATCATGGCGATGTCAAAAAAGCCTAGATCGCGGCTAAGCGTCACCTGTTCGGGGGCATGTACGTCAGAATTGATTGCCATGTTAGTTTTTCTTTCCTATGCTGCGCGCACGACAAAGCGCCGCTCGTTAGCGACGCCCGATTTCGCTCACGCAAACTGTCGATGTGCTTGCCAACACAGTGCACGTTCGTGCGGTGCAAGCCAATACACAACGATTGAGAAATATACCATATTTCAGGCCGGGTAAAAATACCTTTTTGCTAAATCCACATTAAAAATTGCGCTAGCCAGGGGAAAAAAACTATAACGTGAGGGAAAATGCTGCAGCAGCGTGTCACCGTTTTGTCAGTTTCACCAAAAGCTGACGCCTACGTATGCTGCGCCGCAAGCTGGTACCGCGCGACGGCCACGTCGACAATTGTGTTGATCAAGCGCTCGTAGCTCCACTCGGCGGCGTTCGCCTGCAAGCACAGATCGCTGATGCCGGGGCTGAGGCCGGGTAGCGGGTTGACTTCCAAAATGTACGGTTGGTCGTGCTGGTTTGCGTCCAACCGGAAATCTACGCGCGCGAAATCGTGACAGCCGGTCACACAGAACACCATCGCCGCCATCAAGCATAACTCCTGTTCCTGGGCTGGGCTGAGCGGAGCCGGGCACAGGTAGCGAAAATCGCCGGCAAACTCGGTCTTGATGCGGTTGGTGTACAGCCCGGCTTCGGTTTCGGCGTAGAAGTCGAGGTCGGCTTCTTGCGGCGGGAACACCGTCAGGCCGGCGGGAATGGCGTCGTAGCGGCTGGTTTCGTAGGCCAGGCACGGGGTTGCGACGTCGGGATTGCCCACCATTCCGATCATGATTTCGCGGCCCGCAATATAGCGCTCGCACAGCACAGGTTGGTGATAGCGATCCAGCAGAGCCCTCACCTGGGCACGCAGTTCTTCGGGCGTGCGCACGATGCTTTGCGCAGATACCCCCATGCTGCTGCCTTCGCTGGCAGGCTTAACAAACAGCGGGACGCGCAGGCTGCCATCCGGCGCGAGGAAGGCGGGATCAAGCGGCTGGTCCGCATGGTGCAGCACCTGGAATTCTGGCGTAGGCAGGCCATGGTGCAGCAGCACGCGCTTGGTCATGGGCTTGTCGAGCGTAAGCGCCAACGTCAATACGCCACTGCCGGTGTACGGAATGCGCAGCATGTCCAGTAATGCGGGAATCTGAGCTTCGCGACCGGTCCCAAAGTGTCCCTCCGCGATGTTGAAGCACAGGTCGGGCTGGAACTGCTCCAGGCGCTGGATCAGGTTGTGCGGCGGTTGGAGGGTGGCTTCCAGGAGTTCGGCTTCGTGACCGCCGCTGCGCAGTGCTCCCAGGATACCGTTGACGGAGCGCGGTGTGTCGAGATCGTCCCATTGGTCGGCGGGCATACCCTGCCAGGTGGGGGCGTTGGATTCCAGGTTGGCGAGCAGGGCAATGCGCATCAGGCGTCCTCTCCTGAGGCGGTTTGGCTCGCGGATGACCTGCCGTGGTTCGCAGCGCGCGCTGGGCCGGACGCATCCAGCCAGGTGTCCAGGTGAAACTGCTGCCATTGCCCGTTGCCGATTTCTTCGGGAGTCAGGTTAATCAGTTGCCCCACCTCTGCTACAGTGTCCAACCGGTTGGCAAGCTGCCAGCGCCAGCCATCGCATTGTGCTTCGGGGACATTAGCCCACAACGCCGGGTGCGGCGTGCGTGCGATGGTTGGTGAGGTGTCTGCTACATTGCCATCGAAAGTCGGTGTCATGTTGTCTCCCTGCCCAGGTGTGATGGTGAGTGTATCACCTACTACATATTGTAGCGGGTGGTTTCACCCTCATCTCCATAGATCATACATCGAATTTTCCCCGTATGGTAGGCTAAGAATATAAAAGAGTCATGAATATTCTGTTATAACCGCTGCCCTGAGGCTACATTCAGATCGTCCGCCCACCATACAGACAGCTCAGACGGTATATCCGGCTATGAGGAGGCGTGCGCCGGCATTTGCCACTGGCACTCACGCGGCGGATGGCGTATAATAGAGAGAAGTTGAACATTTGTTCTTA
>JAADYV010000229.1 GCA_010092855.1 Chloroflexota bacterium
CGCATCGAGCAAGTTTTTTACAACGAAAGCAGCTTTATGGCGGAAGGGAACTATATTTTCCCACTGCCGCCCGGAGCCGCCGTCTCCGATTTGATCATGTGGGTCGACGGCGTGCCTATCGAGGCCGAGATTCTCGAAGCCGAAGAAGCCCGCGAAATCTATGACGAGATTGTGCGCACCATGCGCGATCCCGCCCTGCTGGAATACGTAGGTATGAGCGCGATCCAGGCCAACGTGTTTCCGATCCAGCCCAATTCCGAAGTCAAGATTGAGATTGAATACTCGCAGTTGCTGCAAGTCGAAAACGGCCTGGTGAACTACGAATACGCACTGCGCACCGACCAGTTCACGCGCCAGCCGGTGCAGAGCATCAGCATCAATGTCAACGTCCAGTCCAACGACGAGATCAGCTCGATTTATTCGCCCACGCACCCGGTTGCCATTTCGCGCAGCGGCGAGTTCAGCTTCCGTGCCGGATACGAAGCCAGCTATATCCGCCCGGAAAGTGACTTCAGCCTCTACTACGGGCTGGCTAGCGAGGAGATCAACGCCAACCTGCTTACCTACCGCGAAAGCGCGCTAGAAGACGGCTACTTCTCGCTGTTGATCACACCGCCTGTCGAGGTCGATGAAGACCGGGTGATCCCCAAAGACGTGATCATTGTGCTGGACCAGTCTGGCTCGATGTTTGGGCCCAAGTGGGACCAGGCGCGGGAAGCCGTCCGGTTTGTGCTCGATAACCTGAACCCGCGCGACCGCTTCAACGTGATCGTGTTCAGCACCGGTTACCGGCAGTACGCCACCGAGCTTCAGCCGGTGGAGATGGTGCCTGACGCCCAGGATTGGATTAGCAACCTCGAAGCGCTGGGCGGCACCGACATTGATGGAGCGTTGGGCGCTGCGATGAACATGGCCGATCCCGAACGCTCAACCGTGATGTTGTTCCTCACCGACGGGCTGCCCACCGAAGGCGAAACCGATCCGGGCGAGATTCTCGAAAACGTGGTAGCCGCCGCCAAACCTAACGTGCGCATCTTCACCTTTGGCGTGGGCTATGACGTGGATACCGTGCTGCTCGACCAGTTGTACCAGACCTTTCGGGGCGCGGGAACATACGTCCAGCCGGAGGAACGCATCGACGAGGAAGTCAGCAGCCTGTATAACAAGATCAGTTCGCCGGTGCTGGCAAACGTCGAACTGCGCGTGGATGGCGTCATCGTAGAGGACATGTACCCCTCCGCGCCACTGCCAGACCTGTTCGCGGGTACACAACTGATCATCACCGGGCGCTACCGGGACAGCGGTCCGGCCACAATTGTACTGAGCGGGGAGCTGGAAGATGAGCTCCAGGTTTTCTCCTACAACGTATCCTTCCGCACCAACGCGGGCGGTGAGCCGTTCATCCCGCGCCTGTGGGCCACGCGCAAGATTGGCGATATGCTCAATACCATCCGGCTGTATGGTGAAAACCCCGAACTGGTGGACAGCATTGTCCGGCTCAGCATCCGATACGGGATCATCACGCCCTATACCTCGTTCCTGATTACCGAAGATGACATCTTCAGCCAGAGCGGGCGAGAAGAAGCCCAGATGGTGTTTGAGGGCGAAGCAGGAGCCGCGATGGACGAAGCCAGCGGCGCCGTTGCGGTGGAAGCTGCCGAAGCCGCCGCCGATCTCTCCAGCGCCGATGCACCAATGGCTCCTCCCTCCCCCGCTCCGACCGCTTCCTCCGCGTTCCGCGATGGGGACGATGATGGTGTTGCGGCAGTGCCCGGCCAGGTACCGGACAGCAGTGCCGTCGGCGATAGCGAAGCTTTTGGCCCTGGCGCTGGCGAGCAGGTCATCCGTTACGCGGCGGATCGCACCTTTGTCTGGCGCGACGGCGTGTGGGTCGATACGCTGTATGACTCCGACGAGATGGAACCGGTGGAAGTCGTTTTTCTCAGCGACGAATACTTCGACTTGCTGGACCTCGACCCGATGGTGGGCGAATTCCTGGCGCTGGGCGAGCAGGTCTTGTTCGTATGGGAAGATGTCGCCTACGCGGTCGTACCGGAATAAGTATCGCTTTCCTGACAAAACCTAACAAACCACTAGACGGTTGGTGAATGCCAGCCGTCTTTTTTTCTCATCCTCG
Organism: Chloroflexota bacterium; assembly: GCA_010092855.1. Taxonomy (GTDB): domain Bacteria; phylum Chloroflexota; class Anaerolineae; order Aggregatilineales; family Aggregatilineaceae; genus TC-15. The sequence goes on from JAADYV010000229.1 coordinate 2,138, forward strand.
CTTGTACTTGTCTCAGGTGCAAGCTAGAATCCTAGACACATTGTGACCAACGCTTAGGAGGGTGCCCATGCGTCGCTTGCTGCTCCTGCTTCTCGCTCTTTGTCTCGTACTTGCTGCCTGTGGCGGTAGCAGTGATGATTCTTCATCAGACGACAGCGACAACCAGATCGGATTGTTTGACTGGGAGCGCGATCCAGATACTATGATCGTCCGCCTCGATCGCCATTTCGATAGCCCGGATGACCCAACGCTGGAACTCAACAACATCCCTCCCTGCACGGTGTGGGGTGACGGGCGCGTGGTCTGGGTCACGCGCGGCGAGTCCGGGGAAGAAGTCGTCCTGAAAGCGCGCATTGATGAATCCGCCATCCGGTCGTTTTTGGAAGACATCATCAACCGGGGATTTTACGAATGGGACAAAGAACTGGTCACGCTCGGCACTGAAGACCCCGTCATCGAAAGCATCACGGTTTCGCTCTACGATGAACCCCGCACGGTCGAACGCTACAGTTACTGGCCCCAAAACGCCTACGCCGCGATCCTGGAAGAATGCCAACAACTAGGCAGCGAAAACGCGCGCGTCGTAGAGCCAGGCGCGCCAGGCGCACCCGAAACGGGGGGCTGGATCAGTGCCTACCAGGTGAACGATCCCGACCCCAACGCCCCCAGCAACAATTGGGAATGGCGCGACGCCCCCTTTACGTTATATGAACTGGTGGAAAACCGCGAAGGCCGGTGGGTAGAAGGTGACCTGGCGCGGCAGGTATGGTTAAGCGCCCGAGAAGACCGGGGCGACGTGCTGATCATGGAGTATCACCGCGAAGGCGACACCGAGGTCGAATATGCTTATCGGCTGGCGATCCTGGTACCCGGCATTTCGCGCGATGCGCTGCCGCCCCCAGACGACAGTACTGCGTCAGACACCGCCCCCAGTGAGTAGGCGTCTGTCCCCGGAGGTGCAATCTACTGA
>JAADYV010000025.1 GCA_010092855.1 Chloroflexota bacterium
CAGCGCGTAGCCGAACGCACGGCCCGGCTGCTGCAGACCACCGAACGGGTTGAAGCAATTCTCAACAGCAGCCCGGATGCGATCTTGCTGTTGGGGGCCGACGGCGCGATTCGCATAGGCAACCCGGCTTTCGACCGGCTGTTTGGGTATCAGATTGACGAAGTATTTGGTCAATCCACGTTCCGGCTGATCAACACAGACCATGTTGAGCGCTATGAGGCAGCTTTCACGACGGCGCTTGAAGAAGGGCGTACCGTCCGGCTGGAAACCATTGCCTGTCGCAAGGATGGCGGCACCTTTGATGCCGAAGTTGCCTTGGCTCCGTTTAAGGAAGACAATGCCGTGACCGGGCTGGTTTGTACCTTGCGTGATATCAGCGCACTCAAAGAGATGACGCGCATGAAGGATGCGTTTGTATCAAATGTGACGCATGAGCTGCGCACGCCGATCACCAACCTGAAGTTGCGCCACAGCCTGCTGGCTTCGCAACCGCACCGCTTCGAGTATCACCTGTCTGTCATCCAACGCGAAACGGACCGCCTGGCACACATCATTGATGACCTGCTGCGTCTCTCGCGGATGGACCAGGGGCGCGTCGCCTGGAATCCCACGCATTTTGACCTCAACTGGCTGGTCCGGCAATATGTGCAGGATCGGACAGCCCTGGCCGAAGGTCACGATCTCAGCCTGTCGTTCCAGCCTGGCGAGGGCGAACTGGTTGTCGAAGCCGACGAAGGGCTGCTGGGGCAAGTGCTTGGCGTGCTGCTAACCAACGCCTTTAACTATACCCCAGCAGGCGGCTGGGTGCGGGTCAGCACCGCCGCGCGACGCGAAGACGATCAGCGGTGGGTCACGCTGCAAATCAGCGACAATGGGCTGGGCATCCCGTTGAACGAACAGGCACACATCTTTGAGCGTTTCTTCCGGGGCACTGCTGGGCTTGAATCTGGGGCACCCGGAACCGGGTTAGGGCTGTCGCTGGTGCAGGAAATTGTCAGGAAGCATCATGGTCGGGTGGATGTCCATAGCAACGGCATTCCCGGCGAGGGGACAACCTTTACCGTTTGGCTGCCCCTTGCCCCCTGACGCGAATCTTCAGGCCTGATGTTGAAATCATGGGCGGTGGCGGCGCTCCAATTCGGCGGCGACATCATCTGGTGTCAGCCCGCGTTGGGCCAGCAGCACCAGGCAGTGATAGGCCAGGTCTGCCAGTTCGGAGATGACCCGTTTATCCCCCTGCCCCTTGACGGCCAGGATCACCTCGACGGCTTCTTCCCCGATTTTTTTGACGATCTCGTCTTCTCCCGCTTCCAGCAGGGTGTTGGTATACGAGCCGGGTTTGGGGTTCGCCTGCCGGTCGGTGATGGTGGCGAAAACGTGGTTGAGCATGTCAGTCATTGAGATCCTCCAGGGTGCGGAAAAAGCAGCTTGTGGCTCCGGTGTGGCAGGCTGGCCCCGCCGCGTTGACTTTGACCAGCAGCGTATCGGCATCACAGTCGATCCAGATGCCGCTCACGGTTTGGGTGTTGCCGCTGGTTGCGCCCTTGTGCCACAGTTCCTGGCGACTGCGGCTCCAGAAATGGGTTTCGCCGGATTCCAGCGTCAGGCGCAGCGACTCGGCGTTCATCCAGGCGACCATCAGCACCAGGTTCGTTTCGGCATCCTGCACCACTGCCGGGATCAAGCCATCGGCGTTCCATTTGATCTGAGATAGTAGATTGTCGTGATCAACCATGTGCTGGCTCCGCCAGGCGCACCGGAACACCCTGCCGGTGAAGGTATGCTTTCACCTGTCCGATGCTCAACTGCTGGTAATGAAACAGGGTGGCGGCCAGTGCAGCGTCGGCATCACCGTCTGTAAGCGCAGTGTGGAAGTGTTCGAGCTGCCCGGCCCCACCAGAGGCAATGACGGGGATATTCACGGCATCACAGATCGCGCGTGTCAGGGTTAGTTCGTAGCCGTCTTGCGTACCGTCGCGGTCCATGCTGGTGAGCATGATTTCGCCCGCACCGCGCCTCTCGACTTCACGCGCCCATTCGACCGCGTCCAGGCCGGTCGGCGTGCGTCCCCCGCTGACGTAAACCTCGTAGTTTGACCCATTCCATCGCGCGTCGATAGCCACCATGATACACTGCGATCCAAAGCGTTCCGCGCCCTGGGAGATGAGGTCCGGTGTGCGGACAGCGGCGCTGTTGATGGCGATTTTGTCCGCTCCCGCCAGCAGCGTGGCGCGCATGTCGTCCACTGTGCGCAAGCCGCCCCCGACGCAAAACGGGATGAAGATCGAGTCGGCGACCCGGCGCACCACGTCGAGTATGGTATCGCGGTTTTCGTGTGTGGCAGTGATGTCCAGGAATACCAACTCGTCCGCGCCTTCGCGGTCGTAGATCGCGGCCTGTTCGACCGGATCGCCCGCGTCGCGCAGGTTCACAAAGTTGATGCCCTTGACGACGCGCCCCTCGTGCACGTCCAGGCAGGGAATGATTCGTTTGGCTAGCATGTTTCCTCCTGAGCCGCTTGTAGGGCAGCTTCCAGCGCGATCACGCCCGCATACAGCGCTTTGCCGATGATGACGCCCGCGATGTTGCCCGCCTGACGCACAGCGCGGATGTCGTCCAGGGAAGCCACGCCGCCCGATGCGATCACGCGCAGGCCGGTAGCGCGTGCGAGTTCGGCGGTGGCAGCGACGTTGACGCCGGACAGGTCGCCGTCGCGGGTGATGTCAGTATACAGCGCATGTTGGACTCCATCCTCGGCGAAGCGCTGCCCCAACTCGGCAGGCGTCCACGGGCTGAGTTCCTGCCAGCCATGCGTGGCCACCTGTTCACCCTTTGCGTCCAGCGCCACTGCTACCCCCTCGGCTCCGAAGCGTTCGACCGCTGCTCCGGCCAGTTCCGGTTGGCGCACGGCCAGCGTACCCAGGATCACGCGCGTGGCTCCGGCGTCCCGGGCACGGGCCGCATCATCCAGCGAACGCAAGCCGCCGCCAAACTGCACCGGCAGCCCAACCGCCGTTATCGCACGCAGCGAGTCCAGCGCCAGCGTGGATTCGCCCAGCGCCCCATCCAGGTTGATGACGTGCAGCCACTGGGCACCCGCCGCCTGCCAGCGTTCGGCGGTGGCGATTGGATCATCACTGTGGACCGTTTCGCGTGCCGGGTCGCCGTATAACAGTCGCACCACGCGCCCGTGCCGCAGATCAATCGCGGGGTAAACGATCATGTTTCTCTCCCATCACGTTCGTGTTATTCAAGGTTCACGTCTTCCAACCGCCAGTTCCACGCGGCTTCCGGACTGGCATACAGCGCGGTGCTCAGCCAGTATTCCTCGATCTCGTCGCGCAGACTGCGCCACAGTTCGGCACGCGCCACCGGGGAAAGATGCTTGAACATCTCCTGTGGAGAAGCATCAAATTGCCAATCGAGCAGATTGGTGTTCCATTTGCCATCCTCACCCGCTTCCAGCACAACATTGATCGTGATTTCCAGCGAAATGCGTTGGGTTGTCATGATCTAGGTCTCCACCTTTTTTCAGTCAACCCTGATCCTATCACATCGCTACAAAATTCCTGAGAATCTGCTGGCCAACGGATTGGCTTTTTTCGGGGTGAGGTTGGATGCCAAACACGCTGCCCCGGCCCACGACTGAGGCGTAATCAAGGCCGTAATCCGTCGTGGCCAACACATCCGCCGGATCGCCTGCCTCGACATAATACGAATGCACGAAATAGGCGTATGCCCCGCTGTTGACATTGGCCAGCAGGGGACTCGCGCGCCGGATGTGCAACTGGTTCCAGCCGATGTGCGGCACCTTGAGGCCGTTAACCGGGAAGCGTGTCACCCGTCCTGGCAACAGTCCCAGTCCGCGATGCTCGCCCATTTCGTCACTCGACTCGAACAGGTACTGCATCCCCAGGCAGATGCCCAGCAGCGGCGTTCCGGCGGCAACGGCCTGTTTGATCGGTGCCTCAAACCCGGCAGCGCGCAGGGCGTTGATCCCGGCTCCGAATGCGCCCACACCGGGCAGCACGATTTTGTCCGCGTCGTCGAGTTGGTCCGGAGTCTGAATCGTGACCACGTTTGCGCCCAGGTGGGTGAAGGTGTTATGTACGCTGCGCAGATTGCCCGCGCCGTAATCAATGATGGCGATCATCCGGTCAGCGTTCCTTTCGTGCTGGCGATGTCCGTGCGGCGGGAATCGCGTTCGACAGCGGCTCGTAGCGCGCGTCCCAGCGCCTTAAACAGCGCTTCGGCCTTGTGGTGATCGTCGTGCCCGTAGAATAAGATGGCGTGCAGGTTCATTTTGGCATTAAACGCGATGGACTCGAAGACATGCGCGACGAGCGAGGTGGGCATCTGGCCCATCATGGGCGTCGTGAAATCAGCGTGAATGACGGCGTAGGGTCGCCCGCTGAGATCAACCACGACCCGCGCCAGCGCTTCGTCCATCGGCACGTAGGCGGTTCCCATCCGCACGATTCCCTTGCGATCCAGGAGCGCCTGGTCCAGCGCACGCCCCAGGCAAATGGCGATATCCTCGACCGTGTGATGGGCGTCGATGTGCAGATCGCCCGTCGCCTGCACCGAAAGGTCAAACAAGCCGTGATGCGAAATGTGGTGCAGCATGTGGTCGAAGAAGCCGACCCCGGTGTCGATATTCGCTGCGCCGCTGCCGTCCAGATTCAGTGTTAACTCGATCTGGGTTTCGTTGGTGTGGCGGGTGATGGTCGCGGTACGGTCAGGTGTTGGCTGTGTCATGATGTCACCTCCGCGATATCGCGATGTCATCGCGCGCGATTTCGCGTAACGCCACCAGCAGCATATCGACCTGTTCCGGCGTGCCCGCGCTGATACGCACATGATCCCGCAAACCCGGCTTGGCATAGTAGCGGATCAAGATGCCGTACTCCTGCGCCAACCG
>JAADYV010000230.1 GCA_010092855.1 Chloroflexota bacterium
CTCCCACGATCAGGACCCGGTTCTTTGGCGCGGGAAATTCGTGTTTCCAGATCGCACGCCAGCGCCACGCCATACCATGTATCAGCCGCGAGCGGTAACGCACAATAATAAAGCCGTTGAGGGCCAGCATGTTGCCAACCAGGATCACGCTGGTGGGCAGCGGGCGCGGCTCAATAATCAGGTTCAGGGCAACCAGCAGCACTGTCGTGACGATGGTGGCATTGATAATGGTCGTGATGCCGTTCGCGCTGGTCTGGGACCAGATACGGTGATAGATGCCAGAGAGATAAAAAATGACGCACATCAAAACGCCCGCAAACAGCATAAACGCCACCCGCGTCCGGTAGAAGTCCAGCAGACCGGCGGTCACCGTGCGCGCCGAGAATGCGGTGGTATAGGCCACCCACATCACCAGGATGTCGACGGCAGCCAACACAATCACGTGCCTTAACCGGCGGCGGATCATCGCCATTCGAATTTCATTCCATACTCGCTGCAATGGTGTCATGAGGTTTATTCCTCCCGCGAGTTAACCATTTCGCTGCTGACTCTACTTTACGCTTCTCGCCTTACCTGCTCATAACAATCCTCCTAATCGACCTTACAAGGTCCTTTCATTTCGCGTGCGGTAATTCTCGGCGCGTTTTAGTTAGGCAGATGTAAGGGGATTAGGTTTGTGGATTTAGGTCTGTGTAAGCCCGATGCGCCTAGAATAAAGAAGAGGAAGTTATTGTGGTTAAAAACTTCATTAAATGTCCAACCGTGCAGCACGACAAAGGTTAAAACTGGCAAGCATATTCGAGGAGACGGTGGCGCAATGGACCCGGTAATCCCAAACATGAAGGTTGGTATTCTGGCTGGTGGGGTGGGATCACGACTGGCGGAAGAAACCAGCGTCAAACCCAAACCGATGGTGGAGATCGGCGGACAGCCTATTCTGTGGCACATCATGATGCACTACGCCTACTATGGCTTCAAAAACTTTGTGATCGCGTTGGGCTACAAGGGCGAAGTGATCAAAAAGTATATGGTCGATTATTGCTCCTTGAACAGTAATTTGACCGTGAATCTGCACACTGGCCAGGTGCAGATGAACGGCGGTTTCCGGCCCGACTGGACCGTCGAACTGATCGACACCGGCATCCCGACTGCCACTGGTGGACGTATCAAACGGCTCCAGCCCTTTATCGGTGACAACACGTTTATGCTCACCTGGGGCGATGGCGTCTCGAACGTCAACCTGCACGACCTGCTGGCGTTTCACCGCGCGCATGGCAAGCTGGCTACGCTGACCGCCGTCCGCCCCCCGGCCCGCTTTGGTCACTTGGCGTTTGATGGCGACCGGGTGGAGCAGTTCACCGAGAAACCGCAGACTGCCGAAGGGTGGATTAACGGCGCGTTCTTTGTGCTGGAGCCGGAGGTGTTCGACTATGTCGAGGGCGACACGACCCAGTGGGAACTCGAACCGTTGGAAGGTCTGGCGCGTGACGGCCAGTTGATGGCCTATCGTCACGAAGATTTCTGGCAGTGTATGGATACATTGCGTGATAAAAAGCGGCTGGAATCGCTCTGGCAGAGCGAACACGCCCCCTGGAAAATTTGGGAGTAAACCACATGCGTATTCTTGTAACCGGACATCAGGGCTATATCGGCACTGTGCTGACGCCCATGCTCATCGCCAGGGGCCACGACGTGGTCGGCCTGGACAGCGACCTGTACCGCGCGTGCACCTTTGGCGAAGGGTTGCCGGAGATTTCGTCTATCATTAAAGATGTGCGCGATGTCGAACTGTCTGACCTGGCGGGTATCGACGTGGTGATGCACCTGGCCGGGTTGTCCAACGATCCCCTCGGCGATCTGAATCCGGGCCTGACCGCCGCGATCAATCACCAGGCTTCGGTGCGGCTGGCGCAGCTTTCGAAAGAAGCGGGCGTCCAGCGCTTTATCTTCTCGTCCTCGTGCAGTAACTATGGTGCCGCCGGGCAGGACTACATGTTCGAAGAGTCGGCCCTGAACCCGGTGACGCCTTATGGTGTGTCGAAGGTCGAAGTCGAACGCGACGTGATGCCGCTGGCCGACGACAACTTCAGCCCGGTGTTCCTGCGCAATGCGACCGCGTATGGCGTGTCGCCGCGTCTGCGTTTCGACCTGGTGGTCAACAACCTGGTGGCCTGGGCCTTCACCACTGGCAAGGTGTTCCTAAAAAGCGACGGCATGGCATGGCGTCCCCTGGTGCATATCGAAGACATTTCGCGTGCGTTCATCGCCACGCTGAATGCTCCGCGTGAGCTAATCCACAACGAGGTCTTCAATGTGGGCCGCACGGAAGAAAACTACCTGATCCGCGAAGTAGCCGACATCATCGGCGAAGTGGTTCCCGGCTCACAGGTGAAGTACGCCGAGGGCGGCGAAGCGGATACGCGCACGTATCGCGTCAACTGTGACAAGCTGCCCAAGATGATCCCGGACTTCCAACCCCAGTGGACGGTGCGGCGCGGCGCGGAAGAACTCTACGAAGCCTACCAGCGCATTGGCCTGACGCTGGAGGAATTCGAGGGCCAGCGCTATCGCCGGATTTCGCACATCCAATACTTACTCGATGCGGGTCGCCTGGACGATAATCTACGCTGGCGCACCCCGGAAACCACCGCCGCTCAGTAGGAGCTTCCATGACATACGTAAAAGCTGACGTTTGCCGTTCGTGCGGCGGATCCAACCTGATGCCCGCGCTGGACCTGGGCATCACGCCCCTGGCCGATAACCTGCTCACCCAAGAGCAGGCTTCGCTGCCAGAGATCACTGTGCCGCTGACCCTCGTCTTCTGTCCGGACTGCACCCTGGTCCAGATATTGGAGAGCGTTTCGCCAGAAATCCTGTTCCAGCAGGACTATCCCTACTATTCGTCGGTGTCAAAGTCGCTGATGGAACACTTCGGTTCCAGCGCGCGTAACCTGATCGAACTGCGCGGTCTGGACGCCAGCAGCCTGGTGGTCGAAGCCGCCAGCAACGACGGTTACATGCTGCGCAGCTTCGCCGAGGTGGGGATTCCCGTGCTGGGCATTGACCCGGCGGATGGCCCGGTCAAGGTGGCGCAGGAAGCCGGGATCAACACGCTGTGCACCTTCTTCACGCAAGACCTGGCTCGCGAGCTGCGCGAGGAGCAGGGCTATGCCGCCGACCTGTTCCTGGCGAACAATGTGCTGGCGCACGTGCCGGACCTCAATGGTTTTGTGGCGGGTATCCGGATCATGCTCAAGGATACCGGGGTGGCCGTGATCGAAGCCCCCTACCTGGTGGACCTGGTTGATCACTGCGAGTTCGACACCATCTATCATCAGCACCTGTGCTACTTCTCCATAACCGCGTTGGACAAGCTGTTCCGGCGGCACAGGTTGTTCCTTAACCGCGTGGATCGCACCCCCATACACGGCGGTTCGCTGCGGTTGTATGTCGAGCCGGTCGAAAAAGTAGGCACGTCGGTGACCGACCTGCTGGTGATGGAACAGCAGCGCGGTGTGGACAGTTTTGACTATCTCCAGGATTTCGCGGCGCGGGTCGAAGGCATCAAGGGAACCGTGCTCGATATTCTGCGCGACATCAAAGGCCAGGGTAAGCAGGTCGTTGGCTATGGCGCAGCCGCCAAAGCCACTACCTTCATGAGCTATATCGGCATAGACCAATCGCACCTGGACTACGTGGTGGACCTCAACCCGCACAAACACGGCTGGTTCATGGGCGGCAACCACCTTGAAATCTTCCCGACGGAAAAGCTGCTCGAAGACCTGCCGGACTATGTGCTGATCCTGGCCTGGAACTTTGCACAGGAGATCATGGCGCAGCAGGCCACGTACCGCGAGCGCGGCGGGCGCTTCATCGTCCCTATCCCCGAACCGCAGATCGTGGAATGAGGTTCCGATGACGGCCTACACCTGCCCGAACTGCCAGACGGCTGAGATGCGCCCGTTTTATAGTGTGCAACCGGTTCCCGTGCACAGTGTCCTCCTCCTGCCCACTCGGGAGGAGGCCGTCAACTTCCCCACTGGCAATATCACGCTGGGGTTCTGCGAACACTGTGGCTTCATCGCCAACACCGACTTCGATGCGAGCTTGCACGACTACTCGGCGCGGTATGAAGCCACGCAGTCCTATTCGCCCACCTTCAGTAAGTTTTCGCGGCGGCTGGCCACCGACCTGATCAACCGTCACCATCTGCACCACAAGCGTGTCCTCGAAATCGGCTGCGGCCAGGGCGAATTCCTGACCGAGTTGTGCGAACTGGGCGATAACCGGGGTATCGGCTTTGACCCGGCGTATGTGCCTGAACGCAGCCCGGCCAACACCGACCTGATCACGTTCGTGGTCGACTTCTATGGGGAAAAATACGCGGACCAGCAGGCCGACTTCGTGGTATGCAAGATGACGTTGGAGCACATCGACCAGACGGCGGGTTTCGTCGGCACGGTGCGGCGCACAGTAGGCGACCAGCCCGACACGGTGGTCTTTTTCCAGATTCCCAACGCCACGCGCGTGCTGCGCGACCTGGCGTTCTGGGATGTGTACTATGAACACTGCTCGTACTTCACGCGCGACTCGCTGGCCTACCTGTTCCGCAGCCAGGGCTTCGAGGTGCTGGATGTGTGGACCGACTACGATGACCAGTACCTGATGATCGAAGCGCGGCCCGGTGAAAATGCGGCGCAGGCTTCGGCAGTGCTGCCCCCTGAAGCCCTCGACCGCATCCGGGCGGACGTGGCGCACTTCGAGACACGAATCCCCGCCTGGATCGATCACTGGCGCGGCCTTGTGCGCGATGCGGCAGCCCAACAGCAGCGGGTGGTGATCTGGGGTGGCGGCTCGAAAGGGGTGGCATTCCTGACTACGCTCGGTATCCGCGATGAGATCGAGTACGCGGTGGACATCAACCCGCACAAAAACGGGATGTACATGGCGGGCACCGGCCAGCAGACCGTGCTGCCGGAGGTGCTGAAGGGCTATCGCCCCGACCTGATCATTGTTATGAACCCGATCTACTGCCCCGAAATCCAGAGCATGATCGACGATATGGGCGTCACCGCCCAGTTGATTCCGCTAGAATTCACGAGCGACTGACCATGCACCCAGCGACCAATCCCGACGGGGCCACCGTCAAACGCAAGACTGCCTGCCCGATATGCGCATCCAGCGCGATCACGCCGGTGCTGGATATCGAGCAGGTGCCGGTGCACTGTAACGTGTTGTGGCTCACCCAGGCAGAAGCCCGGGACGCGCCGCGCGGTGACCTGCACCTGAGCTTTTGCCCGGACTGCGGGCACCTGTTCAATACCACGTTTGATCCGGCGCTGATGGAATATGACGAGGTCTACGAAAACTCGCTGCACTTCTCGCCGCGCTTCCAACAGTATGCGGAATCGTTGGCAAAACGCCTGGTCGAGACTTACGATCTACATAACAAAGATATTGTCGAGATCGGCAGCGGCAAGGGCGATTTCCTGAAGCTCCTGTGCGACCTGGGTGACAATCGCGGCGTGGGCTTTGATCCCAGCTACGAGCCGGAACACGGCCTGGAATCAGGGAATGTCCGGTTTGTGCAGGACTTCTACGGCGAAAAGTATGGCAACCAGCAGGCGGACCTGATCTGCTGCCGTCACGTGCTGGAGCATATCGAGTTTCCCCAGGACTTCATGCACAGCGTGCGCCGCTCGGTTAGCGACCAATCTGGGGTGGTGGTGTACTTCGAAGTGCCCAATGCGGCCTACACCTTGCGTGATATGGGTATTTGGGACCTGATTTACGAGCACTGCTCCTACTTCAGTCTGCCATCGTTGAGACGGGTGTTCGCGGCGAGCGGCTTCCGGGTTGTACAGGCTGCCGAAGCTTACGCAGGCCAGTTCCTGGGCATCGAAGCAACGCCTAATGGCCAACCCGCGCAAGATATCGGCGCAGAGACCTTGGAGGCGCTGCGGGAACACGTCGCTGCGTTTGGTGACCAGTACCGGCGCAAGGTGCAAAGCTGGCGACAGCGGCTGGCGGAATTCGCGGCGGCGGGCCAGCGGGTGGTGATCTGGGGCAGCGGCTCGAAGGGCGTAACGTTTCTCAACGTGCTGCAGACGCAGGACCAGATCGCGTATGCCGTAGACATCAATCCGCGCAAACAGGGGCGCTTTGTGGCGGGTACCGGCCAGCAGTTGGTTGCGCCGGAATTTCTGCACGAATACGAACCCGACGTGATCCTGATCATGAACCCGGTCTATGAAGACGAAATCCGTCGCAGCGTCGCCGAGCTCGGCCTCACGCCCCGGTTGTATCTCGTGTGAAGGTGCTCATCACTTGATTCATTTCGTCCCGCAAGTCTAATAAGTGTATGGTGGGGGTGATTCTCTTGAAAACCAAACCAATCGTGAGCATGGTCGTCGCCATGCTTGTTGTGACCTTGTGCGCTGGTGGGCTGCCGCCCATACACGCCGAGGGGGAGCGCGCCCCGGCAGGGGCAGCACGTCTGGGGCTCGTCGGGGACCCGGACTTCGACCCGAACGACCTCGCGCCTGATATGCGGCTGTGGTATGACCGACTGTGGCTGGCCATTAGCAGTGACTCGGCCTACCCTAACCCGGACAATGCCGCTTCCAGTGGGGACCTGTACCTGATCGGGCGTTCGCTCAATAACCATGTCACGGCTTTGCTGACTGCCTTCCGCGTTACCGGGGACCTGGCCTTGCTGGAAGAAGCGGATCGCCTGATGGAGCTTGCCCGCGCCGAACTGCGCGATGATGATGGCGATGGCTTCATGAACTGGCGCTGGCTGTATGACGATTCCGTCGAGTCGTATTACGGCAACGACTACCACAAGATGGACGAAATTCTCGCCCACAGCCTGGTGGCCGCTGTCGCTTACGCCTTACGCCAGAATGAACAGTTCAACCCGATCTTTGGCGAACACGCTGACTTCTGGACGGATCATCTGGGTAACGATTTTCTTGGCAAATGGGAAGCGCGCGGCGATGACATTGACAAGTCGCTGGCGCACCCCTATTCCAACTTCATGCGCCTGTACTACTATCTCTATCGCCTGACCGGGGACGAAGCGTATCTGGACGAAGCCAACTACCGTGCCGATGTACTGGATGGCTCGATGATTGAGGTGGATACCGGCAACGGAATGGCGTTCACCTGGGATCACCGGGTAGTACTGCCTGGAAAGGAACCCTGGGGCTGCCAGCCGACAACGTACAGCCTGCAAACAGTGCTGGCGTTTCAGGATATGCACCTGGAAAACTTCAACCGCTATGCTGACGACGTGTATATGACGCACTATATGGTCACCTTCCGCGAGTTGGTGCTGCAATATGGCACTGACGCGATGGCGGGCAATGTATGTGGCGAGGGTGAGCAGAGCTTTGGCAAGTTCACAATCTCCAGCTTGCCCGCCCTGGCGATCTGGGATAACACTGGTACGTTCCTCGAAATCAGCGATGCTGCCTACTACCAGTTCGAGTCGCCCAACACGCCGCGCCGGGTCTTCATTCCAGCCTACATGCTGTTGGCGCTGGATGGCCTGCCGCCGGTCGTCGAGTCGGATGTGGCCTATGTCGCAACGCCCGCCTCGGACTGGGCGAGCCTCCCCGCGCGCGAGGATGCTTTGCCCTAGCTCGAATCGCCAGGTCGTGCACATACTTCACTGGAAACTAAAGCAGCGTTCAAGGGGTGGCATGAACGCTGCTTTACTCTGAGGGAGGTATTTTCCAGTTATCGTTTAGTGCCGGAGTGGTCTGGCGGGTACGCCTACCCATGTTAGCCCCGGTTCGGTTATAGGTTTAGTGACACAGGCTGATGCACCAATCACGGTGTCGTTGGCGATGACCATTGGCTCATCGGGCGTGCCCTGAATGATGACGGCATTAGTGCCCAGGTAGACGCGCTGGCCGGTGTGCACATTGCCCGTGATGCGCGCGCCGGGGGCCAGGGTTGTGTAGTCGCCCAAAACGGCGTCATGGTGCACGGAGCAATGCACGTTAAGCTGAACATGTGCGCCCAGCTTGATGTCCCACGTCAGGATTGTCCCGGCACAGATCACGGCCCCAGGGCCGATCTCCAACCAGTCCGACAGTTGGATGTTGGGATCGATAACGCTGGCGAAGTCAAATCCGGCTGCAGCGGCTTTTTGCATCAGTTTCTGTCGCAAACCGGGCGATCCCACCCCGCCGACCATACGCGCTGTTGGGAAGCGAGCTTGGGCGTCGTCCAGGCGCATGACCGGTATGTTATTCAGGTACGTGTTCTGCGCGGCTGGGTTGTCGTCTACGAAAGCGACAACCTCATACATATTGGGGGCCGCCTCGCACAGGAATGCTATTTCCCGTGCCGAGCCGCCGCCCCCGTAAATAACGATTTCTTGCCTGCCTGCCAAGATGCTGTGCTCCTGGAGTGCGGCGGTTCAGGATTCGAGCGTGCCCAGGAATTCACGGGCGGTGGCTTCGCCAGGGGCGCTGATGCCCTCGCGCCGGACGATCTTCCACGCCGTCAACGCGATGATCTTCAGGTCCAGCCACAACGACTGATGCTCCACGTACCACACGTCATAGTCGAACTTCTGCTCCCACGAAATCGCGTTGCGCCCGTTGATCTGCGCCCAGCCGGTGATGCCGGGGCGCACATTGTGACGGCGC
>JAADYV010000231.1 GCA_010092855.1 Chloroflexota bacterium
AACCTAGTGTATAGGATGCAGACTATACCCGGTTTACCAACAGCGAGCAATGGTGCGCAAATTCGACTACATGGTGCCGGAAAAACTGTTCCGGATTATTCAGCCATGTTCTGGTCGGCGCTACCAGGCGCACCATCAGGCGCACCACCCGGCACTGTTGCCAACCGTGAATCACGTCGTCGATCCCAGAAACGCTTGCCAAAGAAGACCACCACGCCCAGCGCTAGCAGCGCCAGGGTTACGTGTTCGTACTGGTCTACAATGCCCAACACGTCTTCCCAGTTCTTGCCCAGGGTATAGCCCGCCACGCTCAAAATCGTTGTCCAGATGGAACTACCCAGGGTGGTAAACAGCAGAAATTTGCCCATCGGCATCCGCTTCATCCCGGCAGGCAATGAGATCAGGCTGCGAATGAGCGGAATCAAACGCCCGGTGAAGATGATGATCTCGCCGTAGCGGTCGAAGAACTCCAGCGCGCGGTCAATATCCGCTTCATCGAGCATGAAGAAGCGCCCATATCGCCGGATGAACGCGCGGATCAACGGCTCATCCGCCCACACCCCGATGTAATAGATGGCAATCGCGCCGAGAACCGCGCCCAGCGTCCCGGCCACGATAATGCCCACCATGTTCATCTTGCCATCGGCGACCAGGAACCCCGCAAACGGCATCACGACTTCGGAAGGGATGGGCGGAAAAATGTTCTCCAAAAACATCACAAACGTGATGCCCGGATAACTCATGACCTCGATGATGTCCTGGACGACTTCGCTGATCCAGTCAAGAATCTCTGCCATAGCATTGCCTTTATTATGCTCTCTACAATCGCAGCGGCGAGAAGTGTACCATAAGTTGATACGCGCGCACAGGGTGGGGTGATACCCGGATACCGATCAGCCCATGCACAGAGTTCTGCCTTGTTGAAAGCCTATGCTATAATGCAACCATCACGGGCTCACCAGGACTGATTCGTATGACACGAACTTTAGTGATCGCCAATCAAAAAGGCGGGGTTGGTAAGTCTACTTCGGTTATGAACCTGGGGGTGGCGATGGCCGAGCGCGGGATGCGCGTGCTGCTGATCGACATGGACCCCCAGGGCGGCCTGACCGCAGCCTTTGGCGTCGATTATTATGACATCCGGCGCAGCGCCTTTTCTTTGATCATGTATAACCATGTGTCGTTGGCGCGTGTGCTGCGGCCCATACGCGGCAAGCTGGCGCTTGTTCCGGCCAGCATTGACCTGGCTGCGGCGGAGATTGAGCTGGCCAAATACGCTGACCGCGCCCACCGCTTGCGCCTTTCGTTGCAGCGCAGCCGGATTCCGTTCGACTTCATCTTCATCGACACGCCGCCAGGGTTGGGCATCTTGACGGCCAACGGCCTGGTAGCTGCAGATGAGGTGCTGGTCCCGGTGCAGTGCCATTACCTGGCGATGCGCGGCGTGCGCGCGCTGATGGATACGGTGGTGCGTGTCAAGTCCAAGCTCAATCCGAGCCTGCGGCTGGCGGGGCTGTTCGGTACAATGTACCGACCCAACTCACCGCATTCACAAGAGGTCGTGAGCGAACTGCGCGACGTGTTCGGCCCCAAGTTCTACAAAAACCTGATCAATTACGATGATGCCGTAGCCGAAGCACCGGTTGCGGGCTTATCCATGTTAGAATACATGCCCCGGCACCCGGTCGCGCATGGTTACCGGGCGCTGGCAGAGGAGATCGCACGTGGACGACAGGAATGACGATCTGAATAACGAACAACGCCCCCGGGCCTCCTTACGCGGAAGAGGGCGAGAAATCTTGCTGGGCCAACAAGCCGCAAACGCTCTGCCCGCCGATGACACACTGCCTGCCGACGCTGACGATCAGCAGTCACTCCCACCGCACGCCGAACAACCCGGTGACGTTGATGCTGCTGCGTTGACGCTGACGCCGGAGGAAACCGAAGCGCTACTCGATTTTTCGCCGTCTTCGCCAGCCTACGACTCGCAGCTTGCGCAGGAGCGGGCTGCCGACGCCGATGAAGCCGCGCTGGATTGGCTGGCGGATGAACCAGAGGAGCTGGAAATATCCCCTCCGCCCCCGCTGGCTGCCGGTGCAAGAGATGCCAGTCCGCTGGCAGAGCGGTCGGCAGATGAACAAGCGGAGGTGTTCCAGCAGTTCGCGTACCAACCCCGCTCTGGCGTCGAGGATGTGACGCCGCGCGAACCGGAATACCTCGATTACATTGCTGAGGATGCCATCATCCCGCCAGGGTATGAAGTCGCCGTCGATGACGCCGTCTTTGACGAGAGCGACGATTGGGCCGAGGCAGATACACAGGCTGAACCGCCGCTGGACGTACCGGAATTTGACCAACTGCTGGGTATGACCCCGCGCGAATACAGCCCTGACAACGCCGACGCCGATTGGCTGGCGGGCACAGAGAACTATGCACTAGAAACTATTCCTGAGGTTGACCCCGAACCAGATTTCGCACCCGAACCCGAAGAAGGTTTCGTCGCCGACGATGGTTTGCCCGATCCGTCCGACATCACGCCGGCTCGATCTGTTCCGCCCGATGTCCAGGATGCGGTGCCGCTCGGTGAGCGTCTCCCGGAAGAGGTCATGGACCGCATTCAGGACCTGTACCAACCCGCACGAGAGACCTCACTGCCCCCCGAAGAGCAACCGGAATACCCGGCCAGTGAACGACGGCGTCGCCCAGATGAGCAATTCTACGGGATGGGAACCATCGACCGGGAAGTGCCAGACCAGCAGCACGAAGGTGGACTGGTCGTCACGCCGGGAGAAATGCTTGACCAGGCACTCAGCGAAGGTTATGTGGATCCCTTCGTGGTAGCCGAACGCCAGGCCGCGACCGAGTTGTTCCAGCAGACCGCACCACCCGATCCCGACCTGTTGGGTACGCTGGTCGATGACGAGCGCATCCACACACTCTGGAAACAAATCGAAGCGCTCCACGAAGCGCTGGTCGACGATGTCCAGGGGGATCGCACCTTCACCGACACGCACCAGCAGGAACTGCTGCAAGCCAGCGCACTGCTGCTCGAATCGCGGGCCAATTATGATGATGCGCGCGCCATCGTCTATCGCATTCGCGCCGACATGAAACGCCGCCACATGGTCACCGAGGACATCAAGCGCTACCGCCCTCTGCTGTTGAACTACTATATCGGGTGGGTAATCGCGCTGGTGGTGCTGTTTTTGCTTAAGAGCCTGTTCACGGGGGTCGTGGAAGCCGTCGGGGCAGACATCTTCGCCTCGCTGTATTACCCCAGCCTGTTCGGGGTCGTTGGTGCCGTGATCTCCGGCTATATCACACTGGATCGGCATACCACCCGGCTGCGCGACTTCGACCCGATCCACATCACATGGTACCTGTTCAACCCGCTGCTAGGCGCGGTAATGGGCATACTGATGTACTTGCTGGCCGCGATTGCCAACGGCGACCTGTTGAGGGACACGGCCAGCAACACCGAACTGGCCATCGCGTGGATTCTGTGTGTGCTGGCTGGTATGAACCAGAACACCGTGTTGCGCCAGATGAACGACCTGCTGAAACAGTTCGGCGGCGGCAACAACGGTGCAGCCGATACAAGTGAACACAGACACCAAAACTAGAGAACACGTAGTAATGTTTTCGCCGGCAAATGTTGATATGTCAAGGTCCCCTGGTGGGACCTTTTTTATCATGTACGTCGGTCACTCGTCCAGGAAGACGCTGTTATCCGGCGTCCACGCGGGCACGCACACCGCCAGCAGCACTAAATCCTCGCTTCCCGTGTTGACGATGGTGTGTACCTGGTTCGGCAGAATAGCGACGCTGTCGCCGGGACCGACGGTGGCACTGTCGCCGTCGAGTTCCATGCGCCCCGTACCGGACAGAATGTAGTAGCTCTCCTCTGCGATAGGGTGATAATGCTTGCGGGCCGCTTTTCCCGCTGGAATGACAACGTGGGCCAGGCTGTGCGCCTGGGTGCCACCCGCCGTCGCGCCCAGCAGCTCGTACACTATCTCGCCGTGTTCGCTTTCCACCGGCTCGATTGACTTAACATTGCGGATAAACATACTTCCTCCTCCTACAACCACCGATCAATGATTTCGTCCAGCGTACCATCGGCGTGCATTTCGTCCAATGCGCGCTCAACTTCCTCCACCAGCCGGAAATCCGCCTCACGCAGCGCAATGACGTATTCTTCAGCCACCACGGCCTCATCGCCCATGACTAGTTCGACATGATCGGCCACAAACAACCGCGCCTGCACCCCGTCCACCAGGGCGGCATCCACTTCCCCAGCCAGCACCGCTTGCATGGCGTCTTCGGGCAGCATATAGGGCCGGATATCGAGTGACTTCAGGCGGCGCTGCCACTGCTGTTCGGCGGCTACGTGCCCGGACGAGGCCAGTTCCACCGCCACCGTTCCGCCATCCAGGGCACGCATAGACATTACGGGAGCCTCCGCCCGTGAGACGAGTATTGGCCCGGCATCGAAGTACGGGCGCGAAAAATGCACCCAATCCGCACGCGCCGGGTCAACCTGCAAGCCGGAGAGGACAAAATCGGTTTCGCCCTTATACAACGCATCGTATAGGCTGTCGTCGGAATAGATCAGCAAGCTCGTTTCGACACCCAGCCGTCGCCCGATTTCCAGCGCAATGTCGGCTTCCAGGCCAACGGGTCGCTCTGGCGTCCATTCAGCAAACCGTTCATAGGTCGGAATTACGCCCACATACAGGTCGCCATTGACCTGCACGCGGTGCCAGGTGCCATCTTGACGGCCAAAGCGCGCACCCGGTCGCGTCAGGGCATAACCGGCAACAGCCAGGCCAACGGCGATCACCACGCCCATTGCCAATCCGCCCCGCACAACCAGGCGTGGATGCTGCTGCACCCAATTCCGGAGAGTATTTAGTCGGCGGCGGAAGGTTCGGCGATGGTCCATAACTGGTAGGGGTTCTCCCATTCGCGGGCAAATGCCTGGATCGCATAGTAGATGGGCTTGATGTAGAAGTCGGACGAGACCAGCGCATAATATGCATCACGGCGGCTGCGCAGATCGAGCGGCAAGCGAAAATTCCAGATGCACAGGTGCTCCGCCCAGGGCCACCCCTCAACCATCTCGAACGCGGCCAGCGTATAAGTGATGCGCTGGCCGGGTCGCACGCCAATCGTTGAGCGCGGGTCATCCAGCCAGCCGCCTTCGGTGATGACCACCGGCTTATCGTCGTCGCCATTGCGGTGCATAATCTCGCGTAGCAGTTCGATCCGCCGGAAGTTGGTCACCGCCGGGTCAGGGGCATCCTGCGGGGCCGAGACATGGCCATAGGTGTGCACGGCCAGCACGTCGAAATAACCGGCGGCTTCAGCAGCATACATGCGCTCCAAAAACTCGATGTCGCTCATGTTCAGGCTGCCTGCTTCGGCATCCGTCGTTGGAGCCAACGCGCCGCCCATCACAACCACATCCGGATCGACCGCGTGCGCGGCTTCATACGACATGCGCAGCAGCCAGGTATAGGCTTCGGGGTCCACCGCGCGCTCGCCCCACTCGCCACTGAGGTTCGGCTCGTTCCAGATGATGATCGCATCAACCTGGTCCCCGTAGCGCCCCACAAAGGCCGCTACGTATTGCGCGAAGGTCTCGAAGTGTTCGTCGGGCAGGTAGTTGGCGTTGGTGATTTTTTCCTCGGCGGGAGGTCGCGCCCAACCCGGTACCATGCCCAACCGGGCAATCACGTCCAGGCCCTGGTTTTCCGCATGGCGCATGATGCGGTCGAAGTGTGCCCAGTCGTAGGTGCCGCGCTCACTTTCGGCATACGGCCAGGGGAAAAACTCGACGATGGTGCCCGCCCCCATCTCGCGCACCAGGCTGAGCGTGCGCTGGATTTTCCACTCCTCGACTTCGTCTGTCAGCCGGGTATGCGCGCACACAACCGGGTGCACAGTCTCAACGGTGTGTGGAGGTCCCAGCACGACACGCGGTGGAGCCGGGTGCAGAGGTCGCATCACGGCCACCAGCACCAGCAAACGCACCAGTACTCCGGCAAAACGGAGTAGTGAGAATAGCAGCGGGGAGGACAGCTTGTGGGAAGAAACGCGCATCACAAAAAGAGGCACATCGCTGACAGGTTCAACCATGCGCCCCCGGCTGTACGACTACGCTTATTTGTCGCCGTCTTTGGAACCCAGGTCGGTGATCTGGCGGACAATGGCCATCAGCGCCACACC
The DNA here is from genome assembly GCA_010092855.1 of Chloroflexota bacterium. Classification (GTDB taxonomy): domain Bacteria; phylum Chloroflexota; class Anaerolineae; order Aggregatilineales; family Aggregatilineaceae; genus TC-15. Next base: position 6,232 of record JAADYV010000231.1, read on the forward strand.
CAGCCGCAGCGCGTCCATCGTCTTGATCCGTTCCGGCACTTTGCCGCTCTCTTCCGACACGCGAGCATAAAAGTACGCCGACAGCAGGCCCACTATTAGCCCCGCGATGCCGCCCATCATATAAACCTGGGCTTTCCAGTTTTCCTGGTCAACGGTTGTCAGTTGATCGTCATTGTTCGCCATTGTTTATGATCCCTCCTGCCAGGGGCGTCTTCCTCTGGTCGTTTTGATGTAAAGATATGCCAGCAGCAAACCGGCCAGAAAAGCCAACAGCACGCCGGTCAAATAGGGCAGCAAATACCCGTCGTCAACCAGCTCACCGTTTTGTTCCTCCGGCAGCGTGGTGATATGCCCGTTACGGCGTTGGATTTTTTCGATCATCAGTAGCCTCATCTCCTGAGGGCAAGGCGGGCAGCACCCACCCGCGCAGCACACGCTCCCAGCGCGTAGCCCGGACATTGAGTCCTATCGTAGGGCGCGCCAGACGGGGTACATGGTGGGCCGTGACGCGGTCCACCCGCTCTGTAGTGCGGCGCAAAAATCGCAGCGGCTTCGCGGTATTGTTATACAGCCAGCCTGCACCCACCGCACCAAAGGCCACAAGCGCATAGGGCACCAGGCATAAC
>JAADYV010000232.1 GCA_010092855.1 Chloroflexota bacterium
CAGCCCCCTGGTTGATCCAATCAATGCGGGTTTGGCTAGCATGAGCGAGGATGGCTATCTGGACTTCCTGTACTACAAGTGGTTCATCGACTACGTGCCCGCCGAGTAATCCGCGCGCTGTTTGTGAGCTTTTGGGCCGCTGCTGGAATCCTTCCGGCAGCGGTTTTTTCGCTATAATGGGGCGCAGGTATGGTTGATCAAATGCAGGTGTGTGATGAAGACAATCCGACTGTTTGCCACCATCCGCGAGATAGCGGGTACCAAAACTCTCACCGTACCCTTCCAGGACGGCGAAACCGTGCGTGACCTGATCCGGTCGATAGCCGGCATACACCCGGAGATCGGCGCCAAACTGCTGGGCGATGATGGTCAGCTTTCCAACCTGATCCATGTCTATGTGAGTGGACGCAATGTCGAGTGGCTGAATGGCCTGGACACCGTGATTCGCGAGAGCGATGAAGTGCTTCTGGTGCCTCCCACCGCCGGAGGGTAGCGCATGCGCGTTGAAATCGAACTGCGCACCCTGCCCCGCTTCCGCGTGATCGATTACCTGGTGCAGATGGGGGGCGAGGTGAGCGATATTCTGTCGGTGCAGGGACCGGACTGGTCGGCCACCATCGATGCAATTGAGCCGGACCAGGTGGGAATTGTGCAGGTGCCGCGTGACCGGCTGGTGATCGAGGGCGACGAACGGGCAGTGGAGCGCGTTGCAGCGTTTATCACGCAGCGGGTACGCCGTATGCGCCAGGGGGGATAAGCACTGCTGGCAAACAAACACAGGGACGAGGTGACTCGCCCCTGTGGGTTTCTAACGCTGGTTTCAATTTACCGGGTTTACAGGATTTCGAGTTCCTTGAGCTTGGCTTCGGGCACGGCCCCATTGTTCCAGCCACGCAGTTCGTAGTATTTCTCCAGCATCTGGTCGATTTCGCAAATGTGGCCTTCCGAGCCGGGCATAGTGCTGGGTTCGTCCACGAAGCGGCGCGGAATGGTGTCGGTGCCGGGTTTTTCGCCCGCGAGCTGGTTGTAGTAGCGTTCCAGGTTGTAGATGCGCTCGCCGGTCTTCAACACGTCGTCGGCGGTGAAGCTGTCTAGACCAAGCACCGTCGCGTACTGGCTGGCGTAGTTGTCGGCATCTTCCACAAACGAACTGAACTTGCACAGGTCCAGCGAGTCGCTGAAGGCAAACAGGTCTTGCAGCAGCTTGACCAGTTCCGGCTTGCTTTCCCAGTCCAGCGGGTCAGTCTTGAGCGAGATCACGCCCAGTTCGCTGGCGGGAGTGTAGGCGCGCAGATGACAGGCCCCACGGTTGCTGGTGGCATAGCCGAGGCCCATACCCTTCAGCCCGCGCGGATCGTAAGCTGGGATCGCCTGACCGCGCACTTCCATGCCGACTTCGGGGTGGCCGTAGTGGGCGGCAATCCCGCGCACACCTTCGGCCAGCACATCGCCGACGCCGTCGCGCAGCCCGGTTTTTTCGACCAGTTCGACCATCTTGGCGTGGTCGCCCCAGTCAATGGCTTCGTGGTCGCCCTGCCAACCGTTCTGGCACACTTCCATGTACGTGGCCAGGCACGCCCCCATGTCGATAGTGTCCAGGCCGAGGTCGTTGCACTGGTCGATCATCCAGGCTACCGACGCGATGTTATCGTTGCCGGAGAATCCGCCAAAAGCCCAGGCCGATTCGTATTCCACGCTTTCCATGCGCAGCTTCTCGCCCTGGTACTCGACCTCGACTTCTTTCTTGCAGGCCACCGGGCAGGCGTGGCAGGTAGGGTTGTCGACCAGAATGTGCTCGTTGACGTATTCGGCGCTGAGCATTTCCGCCTGGTCACCGAATGACGACACCTGGCCGTTTTTGGTCGGGTAAGCGCCAATGCCACTGGTGATATTGGTCAGAACGTTGGTGCCGTAGACGCTCAAGCCACCTTTCTTAGGCTGGGTGAAGGCACCTTCTGCCGTCAGCTTGCCCAGCGCGTCTGAGTGGGCTGCCTTGAAACCATCCGCGTTGGCGGGTTTGGGATAGTTGCGTTCGGCCTTGATCACGATGGCTTTGAGCTTTTTGCTGCCACCGACTGCGCCGGTGCCGCCACGCCCGGAGGCGCGATCGTGTTCGTTGACCCAGGCCGCGAACTTGACCATGTTTTCGCCGCCTGGCCCAATGGCAATCACGGTCAGGTCTTTTTCGCCATATTGGTCCTGGAAGTGTTTGACGGTGTCGTGCACACCCTTGCCCCAGATATCAGTGGCGTCGTGCAGCTCGACGGTGCCGTTTTCGACGTAGGCATAGACGGGCTTGTCGGACGCGCCCTCGAACAGCAGGCCGTCAAAGCCTGCCCAGCGCATCCGGGCCGCAGACCAGCCCCCGTGATGACTGTCGGTGACAGTGCCAGTCAGCGGACTCTTGGTCACGACGGCCATCCGCCCGCTCATGTTGATGCGCGTGCCGGTTAGCGGACCATTCATAAAGCACAGCAGGTTTTCCGGTCCCAGGGGGTCAACCGTCGGACCGGCTTCTAAACAATAGCGCACACCCAAACCGCGCGCACCGATATATTTACGGGCCCATTCTTCGGGGATGTCTTCATAAGCAATGTTTCCGGTCGTCAAATTGATACGCCCTACTTTATGGGCGTAGCCACCGAGGGTCATGATTGTCCTCCTCTATTCAAGCAAATATTGTTATGTGCAATGTAGTCGGGTGATTTGTATGCCAGGGTCACACGACATGAGGGTTTGATTGGCTTCAGTATAGCACAAGATTTACAACCTGTCTGATAACTGTGTTGCAAAAACGACGATGGGTACTGATGGAGTTGCAGGCAGGCTCTGCACGTGAACCTGCCTGCCAGGGAGCCTGGACTCAGGCGGGAACCGAGGTTTGTCCAAGCGTTGAGGTGCGGCTGCGTCGCCTCCGCAGGTATTTTTCTACTTCAACTGCCGGGAAGATCGACCCGGCCAGGAGCCAGGCTACAACCAATTCGGTTGCACCTAGCGGTTGGGTATCCAGGATGTTCTGGGCAAAGGGAGCATAAATGACGATCATCTGCAGCACGCCGGTCGTCATCACCGCCAGCCACAGCAGAATGTTCTGGTGCAGCGGTGTGCGCAGGAAAGACGCATCGCCGCCATGAATGGCCGAGACTTCGAACACCTGCGACAATGCCAGCACCGCAAACGCCATGGTGCGCGCCAGGGCCAGCGTATCGTCGGAGGGATCGCTCCACGACCCGTGCCGGTTTAGCATCCACACGAAGCCGATCAGCGTACAGGTCCCGATCCACAACCCGACCCACAACACGTGTATCCCTACGCCGTGCGCAAAGATACTCTCTTTGGGCGGGCGCGGTTTGCGCTCCATAACGTCCGGTTCGCCTTTTTCAAAGCCCAGCGCTATTGCGGGCAGCCCGTCTGTCACGAGGTTGACCCACAGAATCTGGATCGCCAGCAGCGGAACGCGCAACCCCAGGAGCAAGGCGGCGGTCATGGCCACGATCTCGCCTGCATTGGTGCTGAGTAGGTAGCGGATGAACTTGCGAATGTTGTCGAAGATGGTGCGGCCTTCTTCGACAGCGGCCACAATGCTGGCAAAGTTATCGTCCGTCAGCACCATGTCCGCCGCGCCCTTCGAGACGTCCGTACCGGTGATGCCCATTGCCACGCCGATGTTGGCTTGCTTGAGCGCGGGCGCATCGTTCACGCCGTCACCCGTCATGGCCACGATCTGGTTGTGGGACTGCAATGCTTCGACCACGCGCAGCTTGTGTTCTGGCGTGACACGCGCATACACCGGCGTTTGCTGGACGGCGTCGCGCAGTTCTTGCGGACTCATACGATCCAGCTCCACGCCCGTGAGCGCGCTCTCCCCAGTGTGTAGGATGCCCAA
>JAADYV010000026.1 GCA_010092855.1 Chloroflexota bacterium
ACCCTGCAGGTCACATGTGAGCAAGTTTTCAAACAAAGTTTGCAGCGCCTTATATCCCCATGTCTAAAGCCAGGGGCTTTACGGCGCATTTCGGTAAATCCAGTGTGTTTGACTGCCATTTTTCATGAAGCCCGCCAAAAAGGTCTACGAATTCAGCATGGGCGAGCTGATTCGCCCTGGCGACCGGGCACTGGTACTGGGCCATACATGCTTCTTCTTCTCCGAAATGCCAAAGCGCGTAGAATTGCAGGAAATCTAAGACTTCACCAATCACCTCGCGGCCTGTGTGGTTTGATATCGCTTCATCCAACTCATTGTATTTTTCGATCAGTTTTTGGTGCTGCTTGTCTAGCTTGGCAACACCGGTGGTCATATTCTCGGTCCACGTAATCATAGGCGACCCCCTTTTGATACCGTTTGCCGGATCATGTGCGCCAGTTCTCATGATACAGTCGTACACCCTGCCCACAGCGCCTCACGCCGTGATGCGATCTTCCAGGCTGGCGACGGCCAGCATCGCCGTACCCAGCACCACCGCGTCATCACCCAGCGCAGCCTCCACGATGGGCAACTGCTCCGGGGCCAGGGGGCGAATCAGGTGGCGGTAGGCGGCCTCGCGGATGATGGGCAGCATCACATCGCCGCACGCTTCGATCAGGCCGCCGCCATAGATCACGCATTCCGGGTCGAGCGCGTTGATCATCGTGCCGGTGAAGACGCCCAGGTGATAGGCGGCGCGTTCCAGCACATCGGTCACCACCGGGTCACCTTTCTTCAGCGCTTTGGCCAGCACGCCGCTGGTGATGTTGTCGGTGTCCAGGTCGACCAGATCGGTCGCCAGACTGTCGCGCCCGCCGCGAATCTCGCCCCGAATGTCGCGGTCGATGGCGGTCCGGCTGGCCAGCGCTTCGATGCAGCCACGCCGCCCGCAGCCACACAGCGGCCCGTCCACCAGCGTGACCATATGTCCAATCTCGGCGGCAGCGTTGTGGGTGCCGCGCCACAACCGCCCATTGAGTACGATTCCGCCCCCGATGCCGGTGCCAGGGAACACACCCAGCACGGCGTTATGGTAGCTGCGGCCCGCCCCCACTGTAAACTCGCCAAACGTCCCGGCGTTGACATCGTTATCGACAAATACCGGCACGCCAAATTCCCCTTCCAGCCGGGTGCCCAGCGGCACATTGACCCAATCCTCCAGGTTGGGCGCGAACTCGACTACACCGGTGGCATAATCGGTGACGCCCGGCGCGCCGATACCGATGGCCTGGATCGCTTTCATATCCAGGTGCGCGTCGTCCACGGCTTCATACGCGGTCTTGATGATGCGCGCGATCACTTCGCCCACCCCGCGCTCGGAACGGGTCTTGCGTTTCGCGCTGCCCAGAATATGGCCGTTGCGGTCCACTACCGCCGCCAGGATTTTGGTGCCCCCCAGGTCGATGCCCAGCACGTGCTGGTCTTTGCGTTTGTTGTTGCTCACAGGAAAGACTCCTTTTTACGCAGCGCCACCTTCCGGCCCAACGAGGTGTTCGTGCAGCGCTGCTGGTTGTTCACACATCATGGTGCACTGTTCATGATAAACGAACCGGAGCCTGTTGCAAAGTTGGACATACATGCGGGGAGCACCTGGGCACGAAACGTCCGGGGAACATCACCCGGACGCTGTCAGGTATTCTGCGTCACCTATGCTGTGTCAGCTATGCTGTGTCACCCGTTCCGCATCTGCCGTGATCGCCTCCAATCGAGTCCACGCGGCCTGCTCCAGGTCGGCGATGTCCTCCAGCGGGCGGACCACTTCCGGCAGCACGCTCGCGGCATCGCTCCGTTCGGACGTATTGAGGAACCACGCCGCCACCGCCTGCCATTGATCCGCGATGTGTTGGAAGTCGTCGGCGACCGCCAGCAGCCGGTCTCCGCCGGTGAACGCGGCCCCCTCGCGCAAGAAGCGGCTGAACATATAACGGAAGGTGCCGCCGCCCGTCCCACCGACCGCGTCGATGAAGATGTAGGCGTTAAACAGCGCCAGCCGCAGCCGGTCCGGGTCCATCGTGCGCGGCCAGGTGAGCACCATCTGCGCCGCCTTGCGAATGCCCGCCACGCCGATATTGCTGATCGGCGGGTGCAGCATGTCGTGCGCTTGTTCGTGGATGGCCTGGCGCACCTCGTCCCCGGTGGGGGCGCGCTTCTGGCTGAAGTCCCACGTCCACCAGCAGTTTTTGGGCGGGAAGGGTTTGTGCGTCGAGCCGCGCGCCGCTGCCAGCGCTGCCATCGGCACGGGATGCAACTCGGAATCGCGGTCGGCGATGAGCACGGTGTGGTTCGCGGCGTCGTACCCCCAGGCCACGACCACGTGCCCACCGAAATGGTATTCCTCGCCGCCAAAGTCGAAATAGGGCAAAAAGCCCATGTCCACCTGTAACATAACCGGCTGGCCCGCGTCGAGTTGTTCCAGCAGCGTGCGTTCAGCTTTGGCCGCGCTGGTGGTGCGGTGCGCTTCGACCTGGACGCCGGTGCGCGCCGCCGTCACCGGTTCGAAACCGCGCACCTTGTCAATGCGCCGCCCGCCCATCGTGGGCAGCGCACCCTTCTGCGCCCAGTAGATGTAGCCCACGCCGCCGCCCACGCCCAGCAGCATGTCTTCGCTGATGTCGTGCGCGTGGAACAGGTAGATGTGCCGCATCGAGCCGGTCACGCAGTGGTGCGTTGCCAGCGGTTGGTAGCCGTCGAGGGGGTCCAGGTCCAGGTTTGGGGTTGTCATGTGGTGTTCCTCCTGATTAATAGCCGTCAGCGTTCAGCAGGTCAGCAGTCAGCACGGTAGGGGTGGGGCTTGCCCTACCTGGCCCCATTACGCGGTTTTTCAGGCGACCGCGAAACGTCCGCTGCCCTTTCCTCCAGCCTACAACCTCCCCCAACAGGAGAGTCAAGAGAGCCAGGATGCTCAAGCCGCTTCGCTATCTGAAGCCGACCGGCTGCGCCGGACGCAAGTCTACTGAAGTAACGCCGACATTACCCTTTATCCCCACATGTCCAGGTACAAGACTCGCTCGTTTGAGGGAGGAAAGAGTCGCTTTAGCGGACTTCCGATTATGTAGCTGCGTGGCTTTGAGCCCGCAGCGTATGGGGCGCAAAGCTTTCCTGACAAGGAAAACTGGGCCAGCAGAAAGATGTGGGTAATGCATAGCCCAACAGGAGAGTCAACCCCGGCGGCGGCTGTCCGGTCATGATCCGGTCAAATTCCGGAGGTGGCCCGGTGGCCGACCGGGGGCGTCAGGTTTTGTTATGCGTTAGGGCCTGTGCTACACTACAAAAAACGGTGTGCGTGAAAAACGTGCATGAGGAGACGTACTGATATGGATAGTCAACTCCCTTCTTTTGATACAATGGATCTCTCCGAAGCACGAGTTGCCTACGAGATGGCGCTGGCCACGCTCGAAGAAGCGCTGCCCGAACAAACGCAACCCACGATTGTGGTTGATCCGGACACCGTCGCGTGGCCCCGGCTGCTGCTCAAGGTCGTGGTGTTGTTCCCGGTGGCGATGGCGCGCGGCTTCTGGAACCTGCTGCGCGCTATCTGGGGCGAACTCGAAGAGTTGTTCGGAAACATCAAAAACAGCCTGCTGCGCTTTTCGAACGACGAGGAGGTTATTCTCGGCGGCCCGGCCATTGAACGCCGCGAGAGCATCCGCAAGCTGCTGCTGGACGTGTTGTGGGCACGCGATCATGTGCAGGACTCGATAGAAAAGGAAGACGGCGCGACCTACCAGTCCAAGCGCGAGGTGCTGGCCTACGTGATGGCCAACGAGCGCCGCCTGCAACGCCTGGGTCAACGCGCGCTGGCCACCGCCGACCTGGTCACCAGTGACCTGCGCGACTCGCAGCCCAAGCCGCCGGATCATTCGCGCTGGTGGTGGTATCTCAACTATCCACGTGCCCGGCGCGCGCGCCGCGTGAACACGCTGTGGTTCATCCTGGCTTTTGCGCCTGCCCTGGTGTCGATTGTGCTGATCACCCTACTCGCGCAGCGGCTGGCGATCAACGGGCCAGACTTACTGTCAGGCGCGTCGGTTGTGGCGCAGGTGGGGCTGGGTCTGGGCAGTATCCTGGCCGGGCGCGAACTGTTGAACGACCTGATTCGCCAGGGTGTTAGCGGCGGCTGGCAGGGCCAGATCACGTTTATGCTGGCGTCGCTGTTCCTGATCGTGATCGTGGCGTTCTACTTCCTGGCCCCACCGGCGGCGGCCTTTGTCTATAACGTGTTTGGCCAGCGCGCGATGGATGGCGGCAACGCTGCTGAAGCCGAACTGTACCTCGAATCCGCCGCGCGCCTTGATCCGGACCCGTATGCGGCCAACTTCCTGGAAGTCGGCTGTCTGTACGAAACGCTCGGCTCGCCCGACCGCGCGCAGGACGTATATGAGCGTGTGCTCGAAGCGGACTCGCGGCTGCTGCTGGCGCGCTATCACCTGGCCAACCTGTACAGCGACCAGGGTGACTACCCTAAGGCGCTGCAATTGCTCGAAGATGGTCTCAACCTGCTGGCCGTCGCCGAAGAAGACATGGCCGCAGACGAAGAAGATTTCCTGCCCAACATCAACGAACCCCAGGAAATCTTGCAGATGGAATACCTGCTGCGGCTGGCGCGGGGCCGGGCCTACCTGGGCAACGATGCGCCCCAACAAGCCGAAGCGAACCTGACCGAAGCTGAAACGCTGTTCGAAGAAATCGTGCTCTACGAATCCCAGTATCCCACGGTCACCAACACCACTGATCCGCTCGACATGATGCGCTGTTCGCCAGACGATGAGATTCGCCCGTTTGTATTGGACACCAAGATGAACCTGCACTACTATCTGGCGCTGACCTACGACTCGGTGTGCGACGAGAACACCACCGACCTGGCGCTGGACGAGTGGCAGGTGGTGCGCGGACAGTCGTCCAATAACAGCCGTCAAGACACCTGGCGCGATGAAGCCATCCGCCGCCTGACTGCGGCCCGCCAGGGGGATACATGCGCGAACAATTATGGCCAGATCGACGTGCCACCGAACCCATTGATCCCACCGCCCCAACCGGTGGGGGATACCGAAGGGGACTCATCACCGGCTCTGGAAGACGCCGGTTGAGGGACCAAAGGCCAGTTGTTGCCTGGGCGTCAGGCTGGCGTCAGGCAATCGCTGGCATTTGCGCGTACACTAGAAGCAGCAACCTAACACGACGGAGAGATGATCAATGCGGAAATCCATAACCCTCATTCTGCTGGTTTTGCTGGTGGGTCCGGCCTTGTGGAGCGCTGCGCACCCGGCAGGCGCACAAGGCGGCGGCAACTCGGACGTGACGCACCTCGTACTCGGCATCGAGGGCAACGCGCAGGAAGCCGTCTTTAACCGCCTGGAATGGGACTTCGACGCCTTTGTGCCGCTGACACCAGGCACCAGCCTGCGCGCCAACGATTACATGGAAATGCCGTCCGGCACCACCGTGTGGATTCTGTGCGCCGACCTGGAAATTCAATCCCAAAGCAGCGTTGGGGTGCCACCCTGCTCGGAATACCCGGAACAGACGGCCTTTTCCTTCCCCGACGACCCAACGTGGCAGCCGGGGGACGAGCCGGACGGGGGCGGGACGACCGACCTGTCTGGTGCAGTCAATACGATCAACGGGTTGAGTGTCGAAGACGACGTGAAGGCGTTTGCGCTGGCGGCACTCTTACGCAATAACGGGCAAACGGCGGACGCGATTGAACAGTTGACCGCGCTGCCAGAACTGGGCTGCCAGCGTCCCGGGGCCGTGCGGGTCCCTGACGAGGCTGAATACCCGCTGGTACAGTCGCCCACGCTCTACCTGCGCCTGGGTGAGCTGTACGAGATCAGCGGCGACAGCGAGACGGCCAAGCGCTACTACGGCTGTGCGCGAACGCTAGCCGACGGGCTGAACGATCCCGCAACGACGGCGCTGGCGGCGGCACGCGAAGCCAACGCCTCAGAGATTGGGGACGCCATCCCGCTCTACCAGATCGCGATCAACAACTACCAGGCTATCGGCGCGGTCGATTATGTGGAGGAGATGGTCAGCTACTGCGGGCGCGACTGCACGACCAACTAGCCCCACACCGGCGCAATCCTTCGTCGTGAAATACGCTTGCTGTGCGTGCCAGGGTCCCCTGGTGCGCACTTTGTTTATATGCAGGTGTTACGGTAAACCACACTGGGATGTGTTGGTCTGCACCGCTAGTTTCTGGGCGGGATTTTCGCCTGGTCAACACCACCCGCTGCCTGGTGATGACAGGCCTACTGGCGCATCATCACCAGGATGAATGGGGAGGTAGCGATGAATTTGACGCCTGTTCAATCCAACTGGATCGATTCGGTGGGTTACGACGCCCATAGCCAGAGCCTGGCCGTGCGGTTCTCCAGCGGCAAGATGCGCACCTATCACGATGTGCCGCTGGACGAATACATGGGGCTGTTAAAGGCTGGTTCCATCACCGACTACATGCGTACCAACATC
>JAADYV010000233.1 GCA_010092855.1 Chloroflexota bacterium
CCCATGCACGCATCTTGAGCGCTTCGAGCGCAATGCCGGGCCGCGTGATCCAGGGTTGGGCGACGCGCGCGTGCCGCCACCACGCGACATACTCGATAGCTGGTTCCGACAGCAGTACAGGCACCTCTGGCTGGGGCGGCAAGTTTGGCAGCATGTAGAACGATTCCACATGTATAAGGTCAATATCACCCCCGGCCAACATATCCGCGACGGTGCGCTTCATTTGGGCAGTGTGATAGAGCCGCATCGTCACCGGCTTGAAGGAGGTAAGGCTGAGCACCGCGGCTTTGATTGTGCCGGGACTCGGCGCGCGATCTACCACCACCAACTCCGCCATCTCGCGCAGCGGATCGAGGTCGAAGGCCTGTTCTTCCGGGCGACCAAAACACACCAGCGTGATCCGGTAATCGCGGCGCAGGTGCCGGACCAGGTTGTAGGTGCGGCTTCTGCCGCCGCTGGTAGGGGGATAGGGCAGGTAAGGGGTTAGCATCAAGATGTGCGATTGGGGCATGGCTCATGTCTCCTTGCGGCGCACAACACACGGTGCGGCGCACAGTGTACAAAGCTGCCGTCTGTGCGTCAAATCGACTGCTCAGCCGGATAATAATAAAAAACCTGAGAAAAACCTGGTTTATCCTGCCTGATCAGTAGGCGGCAGCGCGCAAGTGTGGTAGAAAGTTGGGTGTAGGTGGGGCACACTCGAAAAAGTATTGTACAATAGTTGAGAAAAGCTCTACTAGTTAACTAAAACGATGGACAAGGGGTGCGCTGCATGATTCGTCGGGAAGAACCAGGCTCCATTTGGGTGATACATCAGGCGGCCCATGCCTACACCGCCGGGCAAATCGCCGAACACTGGGTAGGTAATGGCAACATGGCAGTCAGACCACGTGAGGAACTGGTGCTGGCCGCCTATGCCCATGACTCGGGGTGGGCGGCGCACGAGCAGCAGCCGCGCATCAATGGGCACGGCAAGCCGCGCACCTTCACCGAGATGGGGTTAGAAGAGCACTTCACCATCTGGCGGGACAGCATCGGCGCGGTGTTCGCCCAAAACCGGTACGCGAGCCTGCTAACGAGTATGCACTGTTCCGCGCTGTATGAGCAACGACTGCAATACCTGGCTGATCCCCCGGAGGACCAGGCCAAAATCCGGGCTTTCCTCGAACAGCAGCACACGTGGGAAAAAAACCTGATCACGGCGCTCAACGATCACCCGCTGTACAGCGTTGCCATCCAGCCGGGATATCTAAGTGACAATCTGCGGCTGCTGCAAGTGTGGGATTACCTGTCGCTGCTGGTGTGCATGAGTCCTGTGCACGAGCAGGTGTTGGAAGATGTGCCGATTCACAACGGCCAGCGGGACGTGCTGTATGTATCCTCCAGCGGGCCGCGCAGTATGGCGTTGGAGCCGTATCCGCTTGACCAGCCGCTGACGTTGTGGGTGGACGCCCGGCAGGTGATCGGCTGCCCGTTCGACAATGACGACGAATTCCGGCGCGCGCTGGACGGCGTGCCCTATAAGCCGCTGGTGTTCGAGATCGGCCCATTGTAGACGCGATTGTAGACGCGATACGCTCTTACCAGATTCCTCACATATTTCGGTAGGGGCGTATTGCAATACGCCCCTACAATGTTTCAAACCAAACTGTGGGTTTTGCCTTTCGCTTGCGTCAGGCCAGTTCGAGCGACTTGCTCTCGACAATTTCCTGTGCTTTGGCGACAAAGTCCGCGACCGGCATCGCGCCCAGGTCTTCACCGCTGCGCAGCCGCACGCTGACCGCGCCGTTCTTGATGTCCCGGTCGCCCATGATCAACATCCAGGGCACCTTCTGCTGGGTGGCAATTGCAATCTTGCCGCCCATGCGATTCTGCGAGTTGTCGATATGGGCGCGCAAACCGGCGGCTTCCAACTGTGCAGTGACATCCTCGGCATATTCGAGGTGCCGGTCCGCAATCGGGATCAGCCACACCTGGGTCGGGTGCAGCCAGGCCGGGAACGCGCCCGCGTAGTGCTCGATCAGCACGGCGATGAAACGCTCCAGGCTGCCGTACAGCGCGCGGTGAATCATGATCGGCTGGTGACGTTCGTTGTCCGCACCGATGTATTCCAGTTCGAAGCGCTCCGGCAGGTTATAGTCCACCTGGATGGTGCTGATCTGCCATTCACGCTTGAGCGCATCGCGGACCACAAAGTCCAGCTTGGGGCCATAGAAGGCGGCTTCGCCCTCCTCCACCGTGAAGGTCAGGTTTCGTTTCTCAGCGGCGGCGATGATGGCGGCGGCGGCCTTTTCCCAATTGTCGTCGCTGCCCACATACTTGTCGCTTTCTGGATCGCGAATGCCTACGCGGGCGCGGTAGTCCGACAGCCCCAGGCCGTTGAAGATGAACTCCACCAGGTCGATCACGGCGATGAATTCATCTTCCAACTGCTCCGGCGTGCAGAAGATGTGCGCATCATCTTGGGTGAAGCCGCGCACGCGCGTCAGGCCGTGCAGTTCGCCGGATTTCTCGTAGCGGTAGACGGTCCCGAATTCCGCCACACGCAAGGGCAGGTCACGGTAGGAGTGCAGGTCATCCTTGTAGATGTGGATGTGGTGCGGGCAGTTCATGGGTTTGAGCATGAACAGATCGCCCTCAACGTCAAACGGCGAATACTGGCTGTCCTTGTAGTAGGGATAGTGGCCAGAGCGCTCGTACAGCGCCACGCGCGCAATGTGCGGCGTGTTGATCGGCACGTAGCCGCGACCGAGCTGCACATCACGCAGGTAGCGTTCCAGCGCGTCGCGCAGCACCGCGCCGTTGGGTTTCCACAGTGGCAGCCCCTTGCCCACTTCTGTGCTGAAGGTGAACAGCCCCAGGTCTTGCCCGATCTTGCGATGATCGCGCTTTTTGGCTTCTTCAAGCAGTTCCAGGTACTCCTCAAGCTGTTCGGCGGATTCCCACGCCGTGCCATAAATGCGGGTCAGCATTTCGCGGTTTTCGTCGCCGCGCCAGTATGCGCCCGCTGGAGCTTTAAATGTGATGCTGATCGCGTCCGGGTTGATCTCGCTGGTGTTGGCCACGTGCGGACCGCGACACAGGTCTTCGAAGGTATCCTGCGTGTAGGTACTGATCACGACGGCTTCGTCGGTCTTTTCGCCATACTCATCGATGCCGCCCTGTTCCAGTCCGTCGATGAGTTCGATCTTGTGGGGCTGGTCGTGGAATAACGCGCGCGCTTCGGCGGCGCTGACTTCCTTGCGCACGAATTCGTGCCCTTCCTTGATGATCGCGCGCATCCGCTGCTCGATCTCGGCCAGGTCTTCGTCGGTCAGGGCACGGGGCAGGTCAAAGTCGTAGTAGAAGCCGTCCTCGATGGGCGGGCCGATAGCGATCTTGGCTTCCGGGAACTTCTCCAGCACGGCCTGGGCCATGACGTGCGCCGTCGAGTGGCGAATGCGGTAGAGTTGGCTGTCTTGATAACGTTCCATGATGGGCGAGTTTTCTCCTTGTTGCTCAGTTGCTCAGATGATGTTGGTCAGATGACATCACAGCAGTGACATCACAGAATATCGCCAGGCAGCAGTGCAGCCTGGGCAGGCTAACATTACGGGCAGCGGCAGTCGCGGACCCGTCGCATGAGGAATGGCGGGAGGACCTGCTAGGGCAGGGACAACCTGCGCCAGTCCCGGTGATGGTGCGGCTCACCGGTAGGGACTAGCGCCGGGGCATTTACGCCGGGAACAGCGCAGGATTTCCCTACCGGGGCCGCCCGGTAGTGCTGGTTTCGAGTGTTGTGCCGTCGGTAACGGTGCCAGTGTCGTCAGTTTCGGTCATAGAATCTCCTCTCGGCTGGCGGCCTCCTTTGGTTCGGGCTGGAAAAAAATACTCTCAAAAACATCAAGTACCAGCATGTTGTCTACTACATCTTCAATAACATCTTGAGATAATTCGTGTACGATCACGTGCGGCGTTTCCAACGCCAGAAACGGCGTCGGGGCCAACGCCCGGTTCAGGTCACGCGCCACCTCCAAACTAAGCTGCAGGTCCTGCTGCAGGTGCGGCAGCGTCACAAAGCGCGCCTGCCACAGTTGCCCGTTCTCCATCTCGACCAGTACATCCGCACTGCCGGTTTTGGGATCAAACTTGTCCGCCGGATCATGGTCGATCCAGACGCGCTTCACTTCGATCCAGACACGTTTTTCTGCCACGTTCAACTATCCTTAGCACTCATTGACGCATAGTTTCATACTACACCAAAACACGCGCCAATAGTGATATTAACCGGGGAATACCCCCGATAAAAACAAAAATCCCCCGCCCAACCTGGGGCGAGGGATGATGATCCACGCGGTTCCACCCAATTCAACACACGGCCCACAGTATAGCATTCCTTCGGGCGGTATGTCCTCTGGCAGCCAATAACGGGGCCAACCGTCGCCGCATAATGAGACTGTGCTGTGATTGTGCTGTTCAGCGGCGCGCTCGCGGGGGGTTTTCCTGGTGGGCACGGTCAAGCAGGCTTACAGTCAGGTGGCCTGCTCTCCCTGGGACCGGCAGAAACCAGTACTCGTCCCGGTCATCACTTTGGATGATGTGCTTCAGCATAACGCAAAGGTCAGGCGACTGTCAAGATGCAGCAGCGAAAAAAGATGGAATATTATAGCCGGGTAGTGGTTTGGTACATTTTCAACTTCAATTTCAAGCTAACCCATTGGTACGATTTCCTAGTTGTCCGGCGCTGTGCTATACTGACCTTGCTATGAGTGAAAATCGGTCTGAGGTGGAGCGCTGGGCACCCCGCCTGGCACAGTGGTCAGAACGGTTGCGCGCCTGGCGGATGCAGAGTCTGGTTGGTGCCCTGTTAGAAGCGCTGGAACCTCTCGGCCCGTTAGGTGCCCAGGTGCTGTGGATAGCACAGCCAACATTAGGGTTGCTGCTGCCGCGCGACGAGATCGGTTCGCTAGCGCGCCTGCTGGACCGGCCCGACGGCATGGCCTGGGTCCGCGAGCAACTGCTCGAACAAGAGCACATGCTCGAGCCCAAACAATCGCTCGATCGTGGCCACGACCAGGACGATTAAGCCGTGTTCCAGCTGTCCAGACACTGGCACAAGACATGGGAAGCCTGAAGCTGCTATGGAAAATGTAGAAGTCATCATAGTTTTGCTGGTTACAGCTCTTGCGGCGACGTTGGGCGCGCGAACGCTCCTGCGGCGTATTCCGCTGGTGCTGCGCCAGATTCCGGCTTTTGACGTGTTACCCGCCGCTGCTGCCGACGCGGTCGAGAGTAGTTACCGGCTGCACTTTGCGCTGGGCAGCAGTGGGTTGGGCTTCGGGGGCAGCCTAAGCACGCTGGTGTCGGCGGAAGTGATCTACCGCCTGGCACAGCGCCTGGCAGTCAGCCGCCAGTCGCCGCTCATCACGCTCAATGATGCGCTCACCCTGCCGCTGGCACAAGACACGCTACGGCGCGCCTACGAATACCGGCAGACGATGGAATACTACCGCGCCCATGCCGCCGCTTGGTTTCCACAGGGGCAGCGATCGTTGGCGTTTGCGGCTGGTGCCGCCAGCCTGTCAGCGGATTTAGACGCGGTTGGCAATGTGCTGCTGGGGCGCTTCGGAACCGAACTGGCATTTTTGGGAGAAAGCGCCATGCGCCACGACCAGACCCTGATCGCGCACAGCGACCTGATCGAAGGCCAGGCTATCGCGTTTGCGCAGGCCGACCAGGTGCTGCTGGGCGAGGAACTCTATGCTGGCCCGGCCTACATGAATCCCCGCAAGGTGGACGAGGGGAGTTTGCTGGCGACCGAACTGCTGCGCTGGTTGGTAATTTTTGGTATTCTGGTGACAGCGTTGGAAGCGGCGCTGTAGTGAAAAGACGGCCTAACGCTGCCAACCACTGCGCTGCAGCAGCGCTACGTAGCCCCGTAGCGGGGCGGACGATCTGAGGGAGCACTGAGGGAAAACCGTGAGAAGCCACCGCTTGGTAAACTTTCTGGCTACCGTGACCGTGATCAGCATCGGGTTGGTGATGATTATCGGGCTGTTGAGCGACCAGGACACGGTGCCGGGAATCATGGCCGCCTTCCTGCTGAGCCTGGTCACCGTCATCGCGGCGGTGGCGGTGGTGGTGGGTGTGTTGAACCTGATCGCCGTGCACCTGGGCCGGTTTACGCGCGCCGAGCGCGGTTGGCCCTACAGCATCGTGGTGCTGGTGGTGGCCATTGGCGTGATCGTGCTGCGCATCCTGGACCGGGCCGACATCTGGACTGGCGACCTGGAGGGCGAACGCATCAGCGCGCGTCTGTTCGAGGCCGTGCAAGTCAGTATCGAGTCGGCCCTGGCAGCACTACTGCTCTTTTTCCTGGCGTTTGCTGCCTTCCGCCTCATGCGCCGCCAGGTGACGGTGTGGAACGTATTGTTCAGTGTGACGGTGGTTGTGGTGTTGTTAGGATCAGACCCGCTCAACCTGCTGTCGGATACGCGCGACTGGCTGGTTGAAGTGCCGGTGAACGCCGGTACACGCGGACTATTGATTGGTGTGGGATTGGGCACTGTCACGGCTGGCGTGCGGGTCCTGCTTGGCCAGGATCGTTCGTACCGCGACTAGTGCTTGTGGGGCAGGATACATTATGCCGGATGAAAGAAACAACATGAGCGACGATAGTCTGCTTCCGGATTGGTTGCAAGGCATGGATTCGGAGTTGGACGCGGACGGCTGGGCTGCATCCCAGGATGTCGCTGGTGATAGCCTGTCGGCTGCGGAAGAGACATCCGCAGGTGAGCCAACCGACCTGAGCCAACCGCCCTGGCACCGGCTGCGCGGGCAGCACCCCCCTGCTCCTGCTGCAGCATCCACACCAGCGCCCTGGCACGCACAGGCCGGTCCACCTACCGCCCCGCCCCAAGCACCGTCGGTCGCTGCGCCCTGGGGAACGGCTTCCGCGCCGCCTGCGCTGCCCCCAACTGCCGAACCAGCAGCGCCAGTATTTACTGAGAAACCGGCCCTGATTCCGTCCGACGTGGAACCAACCGACGATCCCTTCGCGTTCGAATGGGAAGACGACGCGCTGCCCGATGCCCCTGGCGGAGATCAGGACGAAATCCCGCGCGGGCTAACGGGGGCGCTGCCCTGGATGGATTCCGGCCCTGTCGACCCTGCTCCTCCATCACCGCCCTTTGCACAGGACCCAGCTGGGTTGGCCGACGATCAATTCACGATGGACGATCTGCTGTCGGAGTTTGAGGACGAGTTCTCGGCACCCGACCCTGCTGATGCACAACCATCGCTTAAGGACCGGCTGCTGGCACTTTCGCCGGAGCCTGGAGAGCCTACCCCGGATGACATTCCGCCCATTGCTGGCAGCACGCCGGAAGAACCGGATTGGCTGTTCGATCTGGGCGAGCCGGAGGCCGCTGCACCAAATGGCGTGCCAGAACCCGCCGCGCCCACGCCTGCCGCAGAACCCGCACCCAGCACCGGTGAAGTGGGTGGCGACGAGTGGCTGAGCGCCTTTGGGCAAGCCGCCGATTACGATATGTCCGCACCGGAGGTGCCAGAGTCTGACCTGGGTTGGCTGGATGCCAGCACACCGGATACGGCTCCAGAGTCAACACCAGCTTCCTCCGCCGCAGAATCACCATTCTGGGTCGCGGGTGATGAACCGGAAGCAGCACCGGCGGAAGACCTGCCGGATTCGATGATCGACGACGACCTGGACGCGGCTTTGTTTGATGCGCTGCCGGCACCAGACTTTGACGCCGCCGAAGGGCTGGCGGACACCACCGGAGCTTTGGCGGACGCTGATAACCTGTCGTGGCTGGGCGAGGAACCAGGCGATGAGCTGGCCGGGGTTGCTGCCGGCCTGGAAGCAGCAGCGGGCCTCGGTGGGACAGACGACGACCTGGCCGATCTGTCCGCGCTGTTCGATGATGCGGACGCAGATTTTGGCCTGGATGAACCGGCAACCGCGCCAGGTGCAGGTGTACCAGATGTGGGCGCGCCAGAACCGGCTCCAGAAGCAGCCCCAACCGGCGAAACCAACCTCAGCGATATGTGGCTCGCGGCAGCCCCGGATCAACTCGTAGAGTTAGAAGCAGACACGCTGGCCCCCCCCCCTGAAG